>JBEKUD010000004.1:0-102072 GCA_049515395.1 Candidatus Sulfotelmatobacter sp.
AGTCCGTGCCAATTTCCCGAAGAACGACTCCACCAGATTGAGCCACGACCCATGCTTGGGGGTGAAAACGAACTCGAATCGATTGGGCACGCTCGTCAGGTACGCTCGCGTCTCCCGGGAGACATGCGCCGAGTGATTGTCCAGCACCACGCGAATGCGAGCGCCTAGGGGATAATGCTGGTTGGCCAAACCGAGAAACTCCACAAATTCTTGGCTGCGATGCCGCTCCCGTACCAAACCCAGTACCTCCCCACTCAGCAGATCAATGCCGGCCAGCAGCGACAAGGTACCGTAGCGCTGGTATTCGTGATCCCGTCCCAGGGCGGCGTGGCGGCCCGGGACTGGGGGCAAATCCGGAGCCGTGTTACCGATGGCCTGAATCCCAGGTTTCTCGTCATAGCTCAGCACCCCCACCACCTCCCCGGGAAGGCCCGTCTTTCGCCACACGGCTACCTCCCGGTACACATGTAAGACTTCAATCATCTTGGCTTCGAACTCCGGGTCGCGGCGCTCCAGATAGTACTCGATTTTGTGCGGCCGGACCGGGTGGGCCGCCAGAATCTTCGACACCGTCCCTCGTCCTAGCTTGGCTAAGTTTCCGTGGCCCGCGGGCCGACAATGTTTCCGCACGTGGTTGGCCAGCAACCGTGTCGTCCATAACTCCTGGGCATAGCCCAGATCCTTGGGTTTCTGGCAGGCCAGGTTGACCACCCAGGTCTTGTCTTCCTCGCTGAGGCGCGCCCGCCGACCTCGACCCGGCAAATCTTGCAAGGCTGCCCGCACCCCCAATTGCAGGGCTTTGGAAATGCACCGTTCGACTTTGGGACGATTGGTGTCCAGAGCCGCCGCGATCGCCGACACCGTTTCCCCCTGGGCATAGCGGAGCAGAATCTGGGCTCGTTGAACGCGCGCCACCGACTCTGATCGGGACTGAGATAGCTGGCGGAGCCAAGCCTCATCTTCTCGGGCGAGACTCAGTTTGGCACGAGTGCTGACAAAGGGCATCGACAGTCCCCCGACAGGTGGGATATCGATAAGCCTATACCACAATAAGTGGTATTGCAACGTTATTTAGAAATCAATCTACTAGGTCTTTCGGCGCTTAAGCATTCTCTCCAGTGCTGAGCGATTCCTCGCCGGCAGATCACGCAGGGCCATCCGGGCCAACGCGACGTAAACCTCGCGCGCTCCCGGAATCGTCCGTAACTTCGCCAAATGCTTTTTTACAGTTTCTACATCACCGCGGACAATCGGACCGCTGAAGGACCGAGCTGCGCCCAGCGTCCGGTAGTTCTCCAACGTTTGCGTGAGTATCGGGAGCATTCGCTCTCTTGCCACATTTCGCTCGACACCGGCTGCAGCCGCAACCCGCTCCGTTGCCGCCAATAGCGCAGTCAACAGCGGCGAAGCGAACATCCCCCAGGCGTGATAGACCTCCTTGTTTCGCTTCAGAATCGCAATGGGCTTCCCCCGCAAGCCCAGAACGATCTTGTGCGCCATCCGAGCTGCGCTTCGGTCGCCCTCAATGGCGAATGGCACTCCCGCCAGCGCCGGCCGGGATCCGCGAACAAACGTCATGAGCGGATGAACCGACGCTACCACCGCTCCGCACCGTCGCAACTCCGCGAGTTCATCGCTGGTAAGGGCGCCGCTGGAGTGCAGCGCCACCCGGGCGCTCCAGTTCCCCGCTCCTTTCAGCGTTTCTGCAGCTGCTGCGATGGCCGAGTCGGGCACACAAAACCAAAATACCCCAGCCCGCAGTTGTGCCCTTACGGCTGACACCGCGGACGCACCCACCTCGGCTGCAAGTCTCCGTGCTCGCCGCAGAGACGCACCTCCGTCCCGCGAAATGATCTGATCAATCCTGTATCCCGCACCGTGCAAGGCCATTGCCAGCGCACTGGCCAAGTCACCCGCACCAACAATAGAAATCTGCGGCTCTGTTGCATTCCTTCCAGATCCCTTTCCCGGCATGCCCGGCAGCATAGCAGAATGAGCGGCCTCATCCCGTACGGCCATCTAGGCCCTCCGTCAGCGGATGCGGGATGCAGTGCTTTATATTGTTCTGATGCGAAAGTCTGTGCGCTCCAAGTCGAAGTCGACCGAGTCCACCAAGAGCTCTCCAACAAAAGCGCGAATCATCTCCTCCCGCACGGTATATCACGGTCCCGTCTTCTGGGTGACCATCGACGAAGTGCAGGAACCCGGCGGCGTCCGGGCTCACCGCGAGGTCGTTCATCACTCCGGTTCGGTGGTTGTGCTGGCGGTCGACGAATCGCGTTCCGCCCCACGTATCGTTTTTGAGCGCCAATATCGCCATGCCGCCAACGACTATCTCTGGGAGCTTCCTGCCGGACGCATCGATACTGGTGAAAAGGCTTTGCGCGCCGCCCAGCGCGAGTTGCTTGAGGAAACCGGATACACGGCCGATCACTGGAGGCTCATCTTGAACTTTTATGCCAGCCCTGGATTCGTCGCCGAAACCATGCAAGTATATCTCGCGACCGGCCTTCACCCCGGAAAAGCCCAACCCGAAGCCGACGAAATGATTCACAAACGCTTGCTGCCCCTGCCAACCGCCGTTCGCATGGTCCTGGGCGGCACCATTCGCGACGCAAAAACGATCTCCTCCGTCCTTTGGCTGGATCATCAGATCGCGAACCATCGCCCCCTCGATTCTCCGGGAAGATCTGTTTCCACCGGGCAGCGGCGCCAAAAAAATTCTTTGAAACAATGAATTTTAGGCCATCCTAGACAGATTCGCTGTGTGCGCTGCAGAACTGGCTAAGTTTGTCTTCGCACGTATTTTATTCAGATTCCATCCTAATCCCTCCGCCCTGCATCCTAATTCTTGTCATGCCAGTGGGGTTTTCCCTTTCAAGGGGACGTGCAGAAGAAGGGGGTTCTGGAAAGTGAAAGGCACGGTCAAGTGGTTCAATAACGCCAAGGGCTACGGATTCATCGGGCGTGCAGATGGTCCCGACGTTTTTGTTCACTACAGCGCCATCGCATCCGAGGGTTACAAAAGCCTGCAGGAGGGTGATGAGGTTGAGTTCGAAATCACAGAAGGGCAAAAGGGGCCTCAGGCAGCCAACGTAAGCAAGAGCGCCTGAAATTTCTGCCGGCACGTTGTTCGGACAGCCCAGGGAATCAGGCAGAAGAATAACCTCGTCCATGGCACTTTCCTCTCCCTAGCGCGAAGATGTTTTCTTGTTTAAGCTTTACGCGTGGACAACAAATCCATCGCCACGGTTCTCTACGAAACTGCCGACCTACTCGAAATTGACGGTGCCGATTCCTTTCGCATTCGCTCCTACCGTAATGCTGCGCAAGCTATTGAAAATCTAACCGAGCAAATAAGGGAGCTCATCGGCGAACCGAAGAAAGTTCTGGCTATCCCCGGCATCGGCAAGGGAATGCTGCAGAACCTGCAGGAACTATTCCGCGATGGCCGCCTCAGCATGCAAGCCGAGCTGCTCCAGAAATACCACCCATCGATGCTTCAGTTATTGAAGATCCAGGGCCTGGGGCCGAAGACGATTGCTTTGATCTGGAGCGCCTACCAGGTCAGCGACGTCGATGGCGTTGAGAAACTGGCCCGCGAGGGAAAAATTCGCACGTTGCCGCGCATGGGTGAGAAGCACGAACAAAAATTGCTAAAGGCGATCGAAGACTATCGCCGTATCTCGGGCCGTTTTCTCATCGATGTTGCCGAAACCGAGGCGAGGAAACTCAGCGATTATCTCGCGAAGTTTCCCGGCTTCGAGAAGATCACTCCCGCCGGCTCGCTGCGGCGCGGCCGCGAAACCGTTGGCGATCTCGACATCCTCGTCACCGGTGCAGCCTGTTGCAGCCCTGAGGACCGCACCAAGGCCGTCGAGTACGTCGCACAATATCCCCCCCTCTTGAGCATCATCGCTCAAGGCGATAACAAGATCAGCTTTCGTTTGCGCAACCACCTGCAGGTTGACGTTCGCCTGCTTCCACCCGAGTCCTTCGGCGCCGCCATGCAATATTTCACCGGATCGAAATCCCACAACGTCACTCTGCGCCAGCGCGCCCTCAAGTTGGGTTACACCCTCAATGAATACAGCCTCGCCGATCTGAAGACGGAGCAACCAGTTGCCGGCAGGACGGAAGAAGAGATCTACCGCAGGCTCAACCTCGATTACATTGCTCCCGAACTTCGCGAAAATCTGGGCGAGATCGATGCTGCAGAAAAGCACTCCCTGCCCACGTTAATCGCTCTCGACGATCTGCAGGGAGACGTTCACATGCACACCGTCGAAACCGATGGCCGCAACACCATCGAAGAAATGGCCGAAGCCGCCCTCGAGCGCGGCTATCAGTACATGGCGATCACCGACCACTCCAAGAATTTGGCCTTCGCTAACGGACTTGACGACCCGCGCGCCTTGGCACATATCCAGAAGATTCGCAAAGCGAATCAGAAGTTCGACGGCCTCACCATCTTCGCTGGAATCGAAGTCGATATCCTGGCCGATGGCAGCCTCGATCTCTCCGACGACGTACTCGCCCAGATGGATGTCGTCATCGCCAGCGTTCACTCCGCTTTTAATCAGGAATCAGTGCAAATGACCGAGCGCCTGCTCAAGGCCGTGGGCAATCCGAATACGTCCATCATCGGCCATCCCACCGGCCGCCTGCTGCTTCGCCGCGATGCCTACCAGTACGACCTGGATGCCGTTCTGTCCGCCGCCGCAAAAAACAAAGTTGCGATGGAGCTGAACTCCTACCCCGACCGCCTCGATCTCAACGACGTTCATCTCCGTCAAGCCAAACAGCGCGGCGTGAAAATCGTGATCAACACCGATTCCCATCACACTTCTCACCTCGACAAAATCCGCTATGGCATCTTGCAAGCCCGCCGCGCCTGGCTCACTAAGGATGACGTCCTCAATACTGTGCCGGCGGAGAAGTTCGCGAAGGCAATGAAGCATCACTGGAATTGAAGACATTGTGCCCCCTGTGGGCCTGGGTTTCAAGATGTTGACTCCGTCAGAATGGGCCTCCAGCAACCGGAGTAGAATCGAAGGCACGAACCATGAATCGCCGGGCATTCTTGAAGGGAGCGGGAGTGGTCACCGTCGCAGTTGTGGGCGGTGGAGTCTATCGGGCCTACGATCAGGGCGTTTTCAGTGTTGGGCAGGGGCCGGCTTACGAACCATGGAAGGACTGGCGCCAAGACTCCAGCAATGGACCGCTGGCCCTCGTGCGCGCCGCGATCCTTGCCGCAAGCCCCCACAACACTCAACCCTGGCTCTTCAAGGTGACGAATTCTTCGATTCAGGTGTACATCGACACCGGCAGAAATGTTGGCGCGCTCGATCCTTATCTGCGAGAAGAGCACATTGGGATCGGCTGCGCTCTTGAGAACCTGATGCTGGCGGCAGCGGCCAATGGCGATCAAGCCACCCTGACGTCGGTCCCGGGAAAGCTTGGCTCGCCTTCCGAATCCCCACCAAAACTCTTGGCGCGTGTCGATCTCGCACCGGGACAACGCCTGGAAAGCGATCTATACCACGCCATCCCGAATCGCCACACAAATCGCGCTGCCTACTTGCCACAGAAACCGCTTCCAACCGAATTCCTGGACGCTCTGAGCCGACTGGCCGCCAATGAGCCGGAGGTCAAGCTCTTCCTTTTCCCAGACGACGGGGATCGAAGAAAGATCGTAAACATAAGCTCCAAAGCGAACTCTGAAATCTATTCCGACGCAGACGTAACGCGTGGCAGTGAGCGCTGGATTCGAATCCACTGGAGCAAGGTTCAGAAATTTCGCGATGGACTTACGATTGATGCCTTCGGCCTGCCGCCGGTCGGGACTGCAATCGCCAAAGTCATGCCTACCTGGATGCTGGCTTGGACCGCCTCACGAGGCCCAAAGAGTAGCTATTCCAACTTGATGTTGAGTGCACCTCTCATCGGAATCATTAGCGTGCGCGACCGCTATGACCAGGAAAACTGCCTCCGCGCCGGGCGCCTTTGGCAGCGTGCGCATCTGCTGGCGACCGCTCGCGGTGTGGCCGGACGCCCTTGCAACGAAGCCGTGGAAATGATCGACTTCGAGAAGGCCCATGACAGGCCTGCACTGCGAGCTTCACTTCTGGGGGAAGTCCTGGGCGACCCTGCATGGCAGCCCACCTTCGTTTTCTATTTGGGATATCCTACGTTGACTGCCCGGGCCAGTCCCCGTCGGCCAATCGAAGGAGTAGTTCTCTGATACCTTGCATGATCTCACTGAAGTACGCGATGGAATTACGAGAAAGTAGATAGATGCCTGATCAAATCCCCAAGCCCACGCCAGTGCCTCCGGTAATTCCCACCCCCCCAGTCGAAGCCGCGCCGCCAGCGCAACGCGGTCCCACCATCCGGATTGGCGACGAATTCGGTACCGCCAAGCGCAACTTGCCTCCCTTAAAGATCTTGTTACTTACACTGGCCGGAGTGCTCATCGTCACGGGAGTCATCGCGTTCCTCCAGCGCGCCGAACCGCAGGGGGCGGGATCGCTCGATGGGGTAGCCGCCATGGAAATTCCTCAGCAAAACGCATCCTTGGTAGCCCTGACGTTTACCTTGCGCAACTCCGGCAAGAAATCGCTCTGGGTACACAACATTGAAGGAAAACTCGTTACATCTTCCGGAGAGCAAACCGCCGACGCGGTTTCGGCCGTCGATTTTGATCGCTATTACCAAGCATTTCCCGCCTTGAAAGTGAACGCCCAGCCGGCACTCTCGCCAGAGGACAAGCTGCAACCTGGCCAGGAAATCAAGCGAACTGTGATCGTCAGTTTTCCCGTGACCTTGGATGCCTTCAAGCAGCGCAAGTCGGTGAGCGTCATCGTCCAGCCGTACGACCAGCCAGTGCCTGTGACGCTGACGAAATAAGTCCGCTCTTGCACCATCGACGTCACATGCGTTTCTATAGAGTAATGAATCCATACTTGGCTGCTGTCCGGACGCTCACCTCCATTGCCGCCTTCCTCCTGTTACTTGCTTGCCTGGCGACCGCTGAACCCGCTTCGCTCAAAACGTACCTGGTGTACATCGGCACCTACACCGAGCAAGGCAGCACGAGTAAAGGCATCTACGCCTATCGCTTCGATCCCAGCAACGCGCAGCTCACATCGATCGGTTTGGCCGCGCAAACCACCAACCCGTCATTCCTCGCCGTGCACCCAAACCACCGCTTCCTCTATGCCGTTAACGAAGTTGGGAATTACAAGGGCGGGAAAAGCGGTGGCGTCAGCGCTTTCTCGATCAATCGTGCAACGGGAAAATTGACCCTGCTGAATGAAGTGGCATCCAAGGGCGCCGATCCCTGCTACATCAGCGTTGATAAAACAGGCAACTACGTTCTGGTGGCAAATTACACCGGAGGCAGTATTGCGGTATTCCCCGTTCTTGAAGATGGTCGTCTGGGCGAGGCGTCTGCCTCTGTGCAGCACACCGGCCACGGCGCAAATCCGCAGCGCCAGGAAGGACCGCATGCGCATTCCATCGACTTGTCACCGGACAACCGCTTTGCCATCGTGGACGATCTCGGCCTCGATGAAACCCTCGTCTACAAATTCGACAGCGCGAAAGGCTCAATCACCGCGAACGATCCACCATTCGCCGCAGCCGCCCCCGGCGCCGGCCCCCGCCACTTTGCCTTCCATCCCAACGGCAAGTTCGCTTACGTGATCGACGAGATGGGATCCACGATCTCTGTCTTTCAATACGACGCCGCCGGAGGAGTTTTGCATTCCGTGCAAACGATCTCAACGCTGCCAAAGGATTTTAGCGGGCACAACGATGATGCCGAGATTGAACTACATCCTTCCGGAAAATTTCTGTATGCGTCGAACCGCGGGCATGACAGCATCGCGGTCTACGCGATCGATTCGAACCAGGGTACTCTTACGCTGCTCGAGGATGTTCCTACGAAGGGTGCCAGTCCGCGCAACTTTGCGATGGATCCAACCGGCACGATTCTCTTTGCCGCCAACGAAAAGTCGGACAACATTGTCCTGTTTCGCATCGACACGAAAACCGGCAGATTGACGCCAACCGGCGAGGTGCTGGATATTTCACAGCCCGTGTGCGTGAAATTTGTTCCGGTCGAGTGATCCAGCGAGGCTATTGCTTTTTCTGTATGAACCTTCGCCGCACCAGGTGGTTGTTGGCGTCCGGCTTGATCTCGTCGTATTTCATGCAGCTGATTGAGCCATCGACTTCGAGCACGGCCAAAGCCACGTCATGCACATTCGCAATCCCGTGTTCACGCAGCGCCCTTTGGAGCTCATCCATACTCACATGCTCTTTCGCCATGTGCGTTTGGATCGCCTTGCCGTCGTGAATCAGAAGACTCGGTTCTCCTTCAACGACACGCCGAAAGCCGCGGCTGGTGCCGGATACAGTACCGACCAAATAATTGAGCAACAGAAGAGTAGTGGCGGCTACCACGCCGCCAACCAGTGAAGTGTCCGGACCAGTCATCGCGTTCTGCACGGAGTTGGAAAGCAGGAGCAGCAAAGTCAGGTCGAACGGAGTCATCTGCCCGACCTCTCGTTTACCGCTAAGCCGTACTCCGATCAGCACGACCAGGTAAATGACTCCCGTGCGCAGCACGATCTGCAGCGCGACATGCGCGCCCGCAGGGAATAGCACTCCGTTCAATTGGCCGTCACCGGCACCGGCGCGCTCTTCGGCGTGCTCAAATATCCCGCAGCTTTATTTTTCTCGACCGTCCAAACCACCAACTCAAACAGCAGGTGATCCCGTCCGGAGTAGAACTGTATGGGTTCCGCTACGTTGCGATCGCGCTTCTCGATCGTCTTATCGTCGGAACTCACATCCACCGTGAACTTGCCGTGTTTGGGGTCGGTCTTTTTGAGTTGAAGACTCACCGTCGCCACCGGCTGCGGCTTTGCGCCCCGGAGTAACGTAAATTCGTAATAGTTGCGGTCGCCCTTATGTTTCAGGGTTTCCAGATCGCTCTGCGTATGGGCGATCAATCCACTCTGCACTCCGAGATCGCCTACGGCACTCTGCAGCTTGGCCTTAGTGGATTCGAGATCAGCCTTCGTCGAGGCAACATCGGTCTTGACGCCGCCGACATCGGTCTTCACTCCGGCTACTTCGCCGCTCACCTGGCCAATCTGCTCTTTTTGTTCGGCCTCAATCCGCGCCTCCGCTTCCTTCTGCTGTTGCTGAAGTTGCAACGCACGCTGCGACAATTCCTTTTTTGTGAGGCCGACCTGGTGGGCCAGCGTTTCCTCGGATGCTTCGGCGGTCTGCATTCTATTCTTGAGCTCCGCGACTTGCGCCTGGCTTTCGCTCAAGTCTTTTGTCAGCTTGTCGACATGCTGTTGCGTGGTCACGTATCCGTAGACCGACGCAGCAACGAAAGCGACCGCTAGAATAATCAAAATCCATTTGCCCACATTCGACTGATGTTCTACGTGTATTTCTTCGCCTTCGTCCGGCATCTTGCCTCCAAGAAAGTGAACTGCGCTAGCTACGGGATCGCTTCAATTGTTTAGCACAAGAGCAGCGGTGTCAAATGGCTGGGTTGGTCACCGTGAGGTCAACGACGGAGAGCCAAAACCTCATTCACACGGAGGCCCGGATTACGCCGCAAGGCGGCCGCTTCAGACCCCGCCAGCTTTGCACTCCGCTTGATGGCTTCGGCGCGGTGTCGCTGCTGCGACGCGTCCGTGAGCGGATCCTGCAACATTTCAGACTTGACAAAGCATGCGTAAGCAAGCCGATCGGGGAATCCTGCGCTATCCAGAAACCGGCCGAAGGCGAACCAATCCTCGGCGCTAGCCGTCCGATCGCCCGTCGATTCGTCCAACCCCACAGCGTGCTGATAAAGCTGAAGGGCCTCGTCCAACCTGCCGGCCTCACCCAGGAGCGCTGCTTCGTTAACACTCGCAATGCTCTCGAGTTTGCTTTGTTTGGTCTGAGCTGCAAGTCTTTCGGCGAGCTGATAAGACTGAAGGGCTTGCGCCTGCTGGGATGCTCGTGTTTGGCAATCGCCCATGCGAAGCAGGACCGCAACAATCTTCCCCGGCTCCGGACGACTTGCTGCTGTCTGTTGCGCAGTGATTTCGAGGAACGCCTTGTAATGCGCGGCAGCGTCCCGAGGCTTACCCTGGCGATCAAGTTCGTCCCCGAGATAAAGATGCGCTGCGGCGTGGCCGGGATCGATGGCAAGCACCCGCCTCCAGCTCTCCACTGCGAGATCGGAATGACCCCGGTGCTGGGCGAGAAGCCCGCGATCCATCAGGAGGTTAACGTCATTCGGCGTGTAACGGATCGACGCCTCCGTCAGGTCGAATGCTTCATCGACGCGGTTTTGTTCGACCAGATAGCGCAGCAGCGCCTGGCGCGGGGCGGGATCGGCCGGATTTATTTGTATCGCCTTATGCCAGGCAGCTTCCGCTGTTTGCGCTTGCCCCCGTTTCATCTCTTGCCGAGCCAGTCGCATTTGCAGTGAACTATCGAAGGCATCGAGTGCCGCCGCGCGCTGCAGATCCTTCAGATCATCGGTGTGGAGCGCAAGATAGTAGCGCGCCTGATCGACCGCTCCCCACAACAGCAGCAAGAGGGCGGCGCCGACGCGCAGTTGGCGGGGCCCAGCAGCTCCGCCCGTGATCCAGCGCCATGCCCAAGACAACCGGGTGCCCGTTTCCGAGGCAACGTCGGAGATCCGAACCCGCGAGTTCAGCAACAGAGAGGCGATCCGCCCATCCCTTAGCTTCCAAATCGCCCCGTCCAGAATGAAATGGTGAATGTTCACCAGGGCGGTGAAGATCAGGAAACTTCTGGTGAAGTCGTGATGAAACAAACGGCTCGCGAGCCACGGTCCTGGAACGAACAACGCGATGCCGCCGGCAATCAATACCCCGAAGTAAGCCCAAGCCCGCCAATTTCCGCTGTTCTCGCCTGAGGCCTCGCGTCGCGCATAATAGCTGGTAATCCAGAGGTATTGCGCGGAGTGCATCACGGCGAGGACGCCCGAACTGTAACGGCTCTGCGGAATTTCCAGGCCTTTGATCAGGGAAATCGTGGCCGGCAACAGAAACCATAGAAATTGCGATGAGAACAAAGTGAGCGAAGGAAGTAATTTGCGCCAGCCCGTTTCCCGAACCAACCGCGAAAGCCCAAACCCTGCCAGCAAAACAAAGGCAGCCGCGAGCAGGATTTGCTCCCAGCGGCTGACTGCCTCCGGAATTCCGATGGAAATGAAAAGAGGATCGGTGGAGGCGCCGGTGTGGAAGCCCAGGAACAGTATTAGGTACGAAACAATGAAAGCTCCGTAGAGCGCGCGGCGCGTCGCGTTCGTCGGTGTCGCTCCGGCGCGGCGAGCGAACATCATGAACAAGCCGTAGTTCTGCCCGCTGTAGTGCCACGGACTCCAAGTCAAATAGATCGTGAAAATCCACGGAAGAATCCGAACCCACGCGTGCGACAATACCAGCGTCAACGCAAGCAGCGCCGTGATGTGAACTGTGAAGATGCGGTACTTGTGAAAATCCTCAGCGCGATGGTAGGCGCGATAAATCGTCGCCATGTAATGCGGGTAGTTGAAAAAAAGCGCCAGTGCGTAGAAGACCAGCGCCCATGCGCGAGTACTGGACGCAATCGAGAAATAAGAGACCAGCAGAAGTGGCGCCGACCAGGCTCCACATCCGACAATCAAATCGAGCCAGGGATTATAGATCCACGGTGATGCGGCAACTGCCGGCTCGTTCGCGTTGTGCCTTGGTTTCACGATCGACTCGTTTTCTTCATCTTTATCTTCGCCATCACAGCACAGCTTGTTGCCCGATAAGAGTTAAGAATAAGGACCAACCCTGTGACGTAGGACGCTTGTATTTGTCCGGATTATAGGCGGCAGAAAGGCAACCCCACGTAACCAGATATGTGCCGCGGGGGTAACGAAAGTAATCGGTGGGTCATTCAATGCTCCCCGCCACCAAAATCTGCTCCATCGAATCACTCGGCCCTGAGTCTTCTACAATGCTGAAGTGAAAACCTGGGACGTAATCATCATCGGTGGCGGCATCATTGGACTCTCGCTCTCGCTTGAACTCCGCAAAAACGGCGCGAGTGTGCTTGTCATCGAACGAGGGGAGCCCGGCCGAGAAGCGTCTTATGCCGCCGGCGGCATGCTGGCCGATTGCACGATTGAAACCCCTGGCGCTCTACAGTCGCTGGCGACGGCCAGCGCGCGCATGTACCCGGGATTCGTACATGAACTGCAGGTCGAGTCGGGAGTTTTCGTAGACCTGCGGGACCAGGGAGCGATCATCTTTCCTCCACCCGAACATGTGTTCGAGCGGCGCGGATTTACCCTGGGGAAAGTGCTTCCCGCGCCTCTGGCTGAACTGGAGCCGGCCCTCGCAGAACCCACTCGCCCCGCGTTTTACCTGAAAGAGCGCAGCGTCGATCCGCGCGCCCTCACCGCAGCCGCGCTCGCCGCAGCCAAACGCCGCGGTGTAGATTTTTCTTCCGGCGATGAGGTCACGGCCGTGAATCAATCCGATGGCCGAGTCAGCGGCGTCGCCACCAAAAAGACATCATTTCTTAGTGCGAAGGTCATCAACTGCGCAGGAGCGTGGTCCGGCCTAATCGCTCCACTTGCCTTCCCGATCCGCCCAGTGAAAGGGCAAATGCTGTGCCTGGTCGCGCCTCGCCGCGCACTGCTAAAGCACGTGATCCGCTCGCCCGAAATGTATTTAATCCCGCGCAGCGACGGACGAATCATCGTGGGAACGACGGTCGAAGAAGCCGGATTCGACAAGCGCACGGACGTAAACACGATTCAGCACCTACACCGTGCCGCCATCGCCATGGTTCCTGAACTGCGGAACGCAAAGATCCTTGAAGACTGGGCTGGACTGAGGCCCGGAACTCCTGATTCGTTGCCGATCCTCGGCGCAACCCGCACGCCCGGATATTACCTTGCCACAGGCCATTTTCGCGATGGCATTCTCCTCGCCCCAATCACCGCACAGGTAATGGTGCAAGTGATCGCCGGAACCGCCTGCGACTATGACCTGACACTTTTTTCGGCAGAACGATTCTTGAAGTAGCCAAAGAACATGTGGGGACTGCCGCCTCGGCTGTCCGCCGAGCGCAGCGAGGCTTCTGGCGCGCAGGCGCGCAGTTGGCCGCGCACCTCTTGTTACCCGTTGGAGTATACTGGACCGTTTCGGCAACCGTATTCATCACCGCTGTTGCGTTCTCGCACGCGAAAGGATCAGCTTATGGCGTCTCCTGCAGTCGATTTTGCCCGCAATAATCAGCAGCGTTTTCTCAGCGAATTGAAAGACCTTCTTCGGATTCCCAGCGTCAGCACCCTTGACGAGCACAAACCCGACGTTCAGAAAGCGGCTGACTTTGTCGCCAATGAGCTGCGCCGCATCGGCATGGAAAACGTAGAGGTCATCCCCACTCAGGGTCATCCTCTTATTTATGCCGACTGGCTTCACGCGGCGGGCAAACCCACCGTGCTCTGCTACGCGCACTACGACGTGCAACCGCCCGATCCGCTCGATGAATGGAAGACTCCGCCCTTCGAGCCGACCGAGCGCAACAACAATATCTATGCTCGTGGGGCAGTCGACGACAAAGGACAGCTCTGGATGGAAGTGAAGGCTCTCGAATCACTGATGAAGTCTGGCAACGGCAAACTGCCGATCAACGTGAAGGTTATTTTCGAAGGCGAAGAGGAAGTCGGAGGCGAGGCCATCGCAGAATATGTGCACAAACAAAAAGCCAAGCTGAAGGCCGATTTCGCTCTGGTCTGCGATACAGAGCTTTTTGCGCCCAACCTCCCCACCCTCTGCGTCGGTCTGCGCGGCCTGGTCTACACGGAAATCGAGGCGATCGGCGCCATGACCGACCTGCACTCGGGCGTGTACGGCGGTGCGGCTCCGAATCCCTTCTTCGCGCTAATCGAAATCATCAGCAAGTTAAAGGATTCGAAAGGCCATGTGCTGATTCCCGGCTTCTACAAGGGCGTGAAGGCACCGAGCAAAGACGAACTCAAAGCCTGGAAGCGGCTGCCCTTCAACGAAGAAACCTACCGGAAGACCGAAGTCGGATCCAAGGTCCTCACGGGAGAGCCCGGCTACTCGGTGCTCTATCGAACCTGGGCGCGGCCCACTCTCGAAGTTCACGGCATGCCCGGCGGATTCGTCGCAGCCGGTGCCAAGACCGTGATTCCGGCCAAGGCCGCTGCCAAAGTTTCCATGCGGCTGGTACCCAATCAGGATCCCGACGACATCCTCAAGAAGTACACGAACTTCGTGAAGAGGCTCACACCCAAAGGCATCGAGATCAAGATTAAAGTGCACAGCAAAGGTCCGGCTTGCGTGGTCGGCACCGACAATCCATATATCCGGGCTGCGACCGAAGCGTTGCACGACACGTTCAAGAAGGAAACGGTCTTCATCCGTAGCGGTGGATCGATTCCCATCGTTACCGATTTCCAAGATGGACTGAAAATTCCCAGCGTGATGATGGGCTTCGGTTTGCCGGACGACAATTTACACGCGCCCAACGAGAAGTTCCATATTCCGAACTTCCATCATGGGATCGAAACGATCTGTTTGTTCTTCGAGAAGCTGGGCGGAAAGTAAAGACGACAGTTGATTGCGCCGCGCGGGTGACTCTTGCCCGCGCTTTTTCTTAAGTCTTGCTCTCGTCCTGAGGCTAGTTAAAGCCCCACTTGAGTTCCCCGGGCACCCCGGGCCCCCGGGCCGAGCGCCATTGTTTTTCTAGCGCCATCCCGCTAACATAAGCCTGCTCTTGCGATTCTCCCGCCTCGTCCTTCCCTTACCCGTAAACTAACCATGTGCTGCAATGTGTGTGCAACCCAGAGCGCTCGGCAGTAAGGCCATACAATATATAGTGTTATATTGCTTGACCCCGCCCCTATTTGACCGTTACAGTTGGTTAAATTTGTGGTCGACCTTTCCAGCCTTGGGACGACTTTGGGTGAAGCGCGCATCTCATTCAGGGCGGAGGAATCTTCCTGGTAAACAGCTCGCCAAGCGGCAGAAGGTGGGATTGGTCAGGAAGCAAAGATATCCCTCAGGGACTAAGCCCGGTGTTTACTGGCTGTGGGCGGCACGGCTGGAGCCATGCCCTACCCGAAACGATTGATGAAAGTGGCATTAGCCACTGGCCTCTGGTTTTCCCAAGGAGTTCACGTTGCTTAAACTGAAGCGGCTTCAGATTCTCGGCTTTAAATCATTTTGCGACCGCACCGACCTCAGGTTTCACGGGGAAGGCGTCGCCGCCATCATCGGCCCCAACGGTTGCGGCAAGTCAAATATTGCTGACGCCATCTCCTGGGTGCTGGGCGAGCAGTCGGCTAAGACTCTGCGCGGATCGCGCATGGAAGACGTGATCTTTGCCGGCACGCGGGACCGCAAGCCGACCGGCATGGCGGAAGTGTCGTTGACTTTGATCGATCCTCAGGAATATCCCGGGCCCGACGCCAACGCGGCCACCGAGATCGACATTCAAGATGAGCTGCCTGTCAATCCCATGTCGTCGAAGCACGCCGACGACTGGGACGAAGCCGCCATCCGCGCCCGTGCCGCCGCCGAAACCGAGAGCGCCGTGGAAGATGCTCAGCCCGGCAGAACTGAAGAAGTTGAGATCCCACGATCGAAAGTGACCACCATCGCAGTCGCCTTCCCGGACGATGAACCGGTGTTCGCGCTACCAGCTCACAATATTGCGTTGACGGCGTCTTCGACGGTCGCGCCACAGGTTTTGCTCAAGATTCGGCGCCGCAAATTCGATCAACAGCAGTTTCGCGCAGGCGAGATTGTTGTCACCCGTCGCCTATTTCGCTCCGGCGACAGTGAATACATGCTGAATGGCAAACTGTGCCGCTTGCGCGACATTCAGGATCTTTTCATGGGCACCGGGCTCGGGCCGGAAACCTACGCGCTCATCGAGCAAGGACGAATCGGTCAGATTCTCAGCAGCCGTCCAACCGATCGCCGCGCCATCCTTGAAGAAGCTGCGGGAATTACAAAATTTAAAACCAAGAAGCGGCTGGCGGAAGCGCGCTTGGAAGATGCGAAGCTCAATCTCACCCGCGTGAACGATATTTTTGAAGAGGTCACGCGGCAGATGAATTCGCTGAAGCGTCAAGCCTCCAAGGCTGAGCGCTTCGCCAAGTTGCGCGACGAAATGCGTGCCGAGCTGCGCGTGGTGCTGGCCAGCAAGTTTGCTGCGATCGAGCGCGAGAGCGCCGAACTCGATGCGCGGCTCGACGCCCTCGCCAAAGACATGCAGGAACGATCTGCGGCTGTGCAGCAGCTTGAATCCGAGCATGGCGGAAGTACAGAGCGCAGCTATGCCATCGAAGCTGAGCTGCGGGAGAACCGTGATCGCTTAAGTCAGCTCGCCATGGAGATTGATCGAGCCGCCGCCCGACGGCGCCATAATGACGAACGCTGCGCCGAACTCGTGGTTCGCTCCGCCTCAGCGGGGGCAGAACTGGCGCAGGCTCGACATCGCCTCGGTTCGCTGGAGTCGGAGCGCGATTCCAACCGTCAAATTCTTGAATCGGCCGCCGTCGATCTGGCTGCCGCGCAGCAGGAATTGTCGTCATCTCAACAGGAAGCCTCCGCTGCGGCTCGGGCGCTGGCGGAATTGGAACATCAGCAGGAAGAATCGCGCGTCGCCATTTTTGACGCGGTTTCGTCCGCCTCGCGGCTGCGTAACCAGCTGGCTCAGGCCGAGGAGCGCCTGGCAGGCGCGGACCGCGAAGCCCGCCGTCTGGAAACGGAAATCACCAGCGCGAGCCTGCAGGTGGAAGCCTTCGGCGGCCAGCGCGGGCAACTGGCCCTCGAGTTCGAAACCGTGACTCAACGCGTCGCCGGAATCGGCGAAGAGATTAGCCAGCTTCGCCGTCTGATCGAATCCAAACGTCTGGAGGAAACCAGAGCCAAGACCAATCTTGACGTGCTGCGGGCGGAGTTTGCAACGGCACTAGGAAAGAAAGGATCGCTCGAGTCGGTCATCGCTGAGCACGGATATTCCACGGAATCGGTTCGGCGCCTCTTTCAGTCGGGAGTAATGCAGAGCGGACTGGCCCCGGTCGGCGTGCTCGCCGACTTTCTGGAAGTTGAGCCGCGCTTTGAGCGCGTGGTCGAAGATTTTCTGCGCGACGAACTGAACTATATCGTGGTCAAGTCCTGGGACGCCGCGGACGAAGGCCTCCGCTTGCTGCGCAGCGATGTAGATGGCCGGGCTACCTTTCTGGTTCATCCCGAGGACGCGCAGGCCAAATTCTCTTTTCTGGTCGACGAGGCCGCACACTGCGCGCCCCCTACGGCGTCCATCGTGCCGCTGAAAAATACCATTCGCGTTCTCGATGGTTTCGGAAAATCGCTGGAGGTGATACTGCCGAAGCTGCGCGATGGCTATATTGTTCCCGGATCCGACACCGCGCGGGGTCTGGCGCTGGAAAATCCTGATGCATTCTTCCTCTCGCAATCTGGGGAATGCTTTCACAACGTGACCGTCACTGGCGGAAAACAGCGCGCCGAAGGACCGCTATCGATGAAGCGGGAACTCCGGGACGTGCTCCGTCAGCTCGAAGATCTGGAGCGCGCTCTTCGCGACGAAGAGATGCATGTGCTCACGCTGGGCCGCGAGATTCAAGAGCTCACTTCCCTGCTGGAACGGCTGGATGGCGAGAGGCGGGAAGCCGAACGTCAGTCGATGACCTCCGGCCACATGCTGCAGCAACTTGATTCGGAAATGGCGCGCGTGACCGAGCGGGTAAGCATTTCGCGGGCGGAGCTGCATCGTCTTGCGGCTGAGCGCGCCGAGCAGGAATCGATCCTCGCCGCGCGGCAGGCCGAGATTGCCGCACTGGAACAGACTCGATCCCGACTGGAGCAGCAGATCGCAGCAGCGCAGGAGTCTCTCGGAGCACTGCGGCAGCGGCGGGAAGATGCGGCCCAAGCCAGCTCTCATCGCGTGGCGCGAGTCGCGGCCCTCGAAGAACGCCATCGCTCAGCGACCGCCGTTCTCGGGCGCATCGACTCACTGTTTGTCGAAATGAATGAACGGGTGCATGCCCTCGTTTCGCAGATCGAAAGTGCGGCGGCCGAAAAATTGCAGCGCGAGACGGAGAACCTCCGCCTCGAGCAGCAAACTGCTGACTTTGAAGAGGAGCGCAATGCAGGACAGGTGCGCGAAGGTCTGCTGCAATTCGAGAAAGATCAACTACGGGCGCGGCTCTCGGAAATCGATGAGCTTCTGCGCGACGCCCGCCAACTTCTCGACCAGGCCCGTGACAGCCGCGGCGAGCTACAAGCATCAGCAGCAAAACTGCAGGCCGACGCCATGTACATGGCGGAAACTTGCCTCAACGAACTCGGTATCGAGCGTCCCGCCTTGATGGCTGACAATACGCTGGCGCTCGTCAGTGGTGAGGAACTAGCTGTTCGCGATCAGTCTTATCGCCAGATGCGCGCCAAACTCGAGGCCATGGGCCCGGTGAACATGATGGCACTCGAAGAATACAAAGAGAGCGCAGAGCGGCACACATTCCTCGAGACGCAGCGTAAGGACCTCATCTCCTCGATCGAGAACACCACGGCGACGATTCGCGAGATCGACGAGGTGTCACGCCAGAAATTCCAGGAAGCCTTCGCCAAAATCAACGAGAACTTCCAGGCCACCTTCAAGAAACTCTTCGGCGGTGGCCATGCCTTCATGAAGCTCACCGACGAGGAGAACTCCGCGGAGAGCGGTATCGACGTTGTCGCCTCGCCTCCCGGCAAACGGCTGCAGAGTGTGTTGCTGCTCTCCGGAGGTGAGAAGGCGCTAACCGCGCTGGCCCTGCTGGTAGGCATCTTCCAGTACACGCCCAGCCCATTCTGCATCTTGGACGAGGTGGACGCGCCGCTTGACGAAGCCAACATCGGTCGCTTCACCGACATGGTAAAAGAGATGAGCCTCCAAACCCAGTTTGTCCTCATTACGCACAGCAAGAAGACAATGAGCATTGCGCCCGTACTTTATGGCGTTACCATGCAGGAACCCGGCGTGTCGAAACTCGTTTCAGTGCGCTTCGGGGCGACGTAGTACGAGAGCCAACTGTTTGGCTCCAATCGGTGTAGTTGGTTGATCAAGACCGGAGCCCTCGCCGAGGCACGATTTTCCACGCTCATCCTCAGGTTTTCCACAAGCGGCCGCTGGCTGTTCCGCGTATTCTCGTCGCGAAGCGATGTCTTCATGACAGCCAAGGGTTTTTTTCTCAACAGGATAGGACTCGCTCTCCGGGTTGTGATCTCTGTCGTTGACAAAAGATTCTGAGGGGCTAAAATACGGCTCGCTCCTGCCTTAGTATTTCAATATGAACTCTGAACTTCTCGATCCCGTTCTCTTGCAAACAGATTTTCCGGAACTCCAGCTTCACGCCAGTGGAAAGGTACGCGACATCTACCAACTCGACGACGGAAGATTGCTCTTCGTGGCGACCGACCGCATATCAGCTTTCGACTATGTGCTGGCGACCGGCATCCCGCACAAAGGCCGCGTTCTCAGCCAGATTTCTTTATTCTGGTTCGACTTCCTGTCTGACATCGTCCCCAACCACCTCATCACAGCAGATGTGACCCGCTATCCGCAGGTCCTGCGGGAGTATGCGGATCAGTTACGTGGCCGGTCCATGTTAGTGCAGCGCGCCCAGATGTTTCCCGTGGAATGCGTAGTACGCGGCTACATTTCCGGCTCCGCGTGGAAAGAATACAGGGCAACGGGCAAGGTCTGCGGAATCGAATTGCCGGCCGGACTGAGAGAGTCCGAAGCCTTCCCGGAGCCGATCTTCACGCCGTCAACCAAGGCCACGAGCGGCCACGATGAAAATATTACGTTCTCCAAGATGTGTGAATTGGTCGGTGCCGAGACTGCCAGCACGCTTCGCGACCTCACACTGCGGGCCTACAAGAAAGCTGCCGATTACGCACGCCAGCGCGGAATTATCATTGCCGACACCAAGTTTGAGTTTGGCCGCACGGCCAAGGGAATCACGCTGGCGGATGAAGTTCTGACCCCGGATTCTTCCCGCTTCTGGCCCGCCGATCAGTACGCGCCCGGGGGAGCCCAGGAGTCTTACGACAAACAGTATGTTCGCGATTATCTGGAGCAAATTCGCTGGAACAAGCAGCCGCCTGCGCCCGCCCTGCCAGCTGAAGTTGCACGCTGTACCAGTGAAAAATATCTTGGCGCCTTCCTCCAGCTCACGGGACACAAGCTGGATGTGTAAGCGGGTCGTGTTGGGCGTGAGTTCGACCAGCCGGACAATGACATGACGGCGGTGGACTGGTTGATCGTTGTTGTGATTTTGCTGAATGTTTTACTGGCCGCCATGCACGGGTTCTTCGCCGAGGCCTTCAGCATGGCCGGCCTGTTTGTAGGTTATGTCGTCGCCGCCTGGCAGTACCAGAGGCTCGCGCTCTGGTTGCAATCGTTTCTCAATTCGGCGCTGCTGGCGGAGATTTTAGGTTTCCTCATTATCTTTTTCGCGGTTCTCGTCATCTTCAGCATTGCTGGAAGGATGGCACGAAGGTTGCTGAAGAAAGTCGGTTTGAGCGGTTTCGATCGCTTTCTGGGCGCGCTGTTGGGCGTAGTGAAGGGCGCTTTGACGGTCGCTGTTGTCTTGATGGGAATGACGGCTTTTACGCCGACCTCGTCGATATTGGAAAAATCGGAGCTGGCGCCGTACTTTCTGGTGTTCGGACGGGCAGCCATCTGGCTGGCGCCCACGGCATTACGGGCTCGGTTCTATGAGGGACTGGATTTCTTGCATCGTGCCCCGAAAGATCTGAAGGGCGCTCCAGTCACGTCCGGAAAATAAATGCTTTCGGGCAAGCACGGCCGGTCGAGAGAATACATTAATTAAAGCAAAGAGAGAGACCCACCTTGAAAGATCAATTAGAAGCACTCATCCTGCAGATGTACAAAAGCAACATCCTCTACTCCGAAGGCGTGCGCGAGTTCAAGAAGCGATTCATTCTTACCGTGCTTCAGGAGAACAAAGGCAACCAGTGCCGTGCTGCCCGTGAACTGGGCATGCATCGAAACACCCTAAGCCGGACCATCGATGAGCTTAAGATCGATGTACGACAGCTGCGGGATGGCGCGAAGCGGCCACCCCGCAGTGCGCGCCCACTCGGTGTAGAGAAGAAAGCTGCGCGCTAACCCTCGGTCGGAATGTTAAGCCCCACCAAAAATTCAAGGCAGCCCTGAAGGCTGCCTCAAATCTTGATTGCCGCCTGCCTACTGCGAAGCGGGCTTGTGATGCACCGGAGCCTTCTTGGCCGGCGTCGGGGTCAATAGCTTGCCCTTCTCCATTACCATCATGAACGGGTTTGGAGTATAGGAAGCAGGTTCCCCTTGAAAGTCCAGGCTGGCGCCTTCTTTCGGGATTAACCGCAGCGGAACTTTCTGTTCGAAGGTGAGGGTAATGTCCGGCTTCTTCGCATCAATATCATCCGAACTGCCGGCGATTTGGAATTCAGTCGCCGTAGCTTTGATGACAGTTCCGTTCATCTGAACAGGTTTGCCCTTAATGGCATTCCACACGACATCCTGATCTTCCTGCTTGCCGTTGGAGAGCACGAACTCCCAGGTAGCGAAGTCCATTTTTTCGGGAGGAGTGGCCACCACCATATTGTGGGCCTGTTCCGGTGGAGTGGGGGCGGGCTTGATGCTGAAATTCGCGGGCTGGGTCGGATTCGCTTTCGCCTGCGCCAGAACGTCCGTCCAGCCGTCGTCTCCACCGTGGTACTTCATGTACTGGTTCTTCGCGTATTTCTCAATTTGCTGCTGATACTGAGGCGTTGGCGCTACGACAGAAGCGCGGGCAGCGTACCAGATGGCATTGAGCGGATCCGGTGGGTACTTCGGATCGGGCGGCGTGGGTCCGGCATAACCCAGCGCCAACGGGTACACTACCGCGAAATCCTTTTGCGAGTCAGGGCTGCTGTCGACCGCCGCGCGCAAGGCCTTTCTTGCGGTGTCGTAATCCTTATCCGTGAGGGCAGCAATTCCGATAGCGGCGTTGAAAATCCCGGTCATCTGATCTTTCATCTTCTGAAAATCAGCGTCGGACGTACCATCTGGCTTGCTGAACTTTGACAGAGCATCCAAACCCATCTGCCCATACTTTTTCGCATCTACCAGATCCTGCTTGGCGTTGGGGTCGCCGCCTTGCGCCTTGAGCCGATCAATGAAAGCCAATAATGCCAGTGCGCGCACATTGTTAGGATCAACATTCACCAGCTTCGTCGCTGTATCGATGGTCTTCTGCTGGTTATTCATCCGCTGGTAGTCCTGCATCAGAGTTTCCAGCGCGGCCACCTTCATCACGCTGTTCGGATATTGCGTCATGAACGCTTCCAGGCCGCTGATCTGCGCCGCCGGGTCGGTCTGCTTGATTGCCCCCACGTAAGCGTTGTATTCGGCGGGATCTTTAATGACGGGCGCCGCCGCGGGCGGTTGTCCTTGGGCCGCCGGCGCCGCTGGCTGCGATGGCTGTTGCGCCGGCTGCGCGGCACTCTGGGCTGCTGCTGTGGCAGCCAACCCAAGCACAACCGTGACCAGAATCTTTTTCATCAGTATGGGCTCCTTGCACCTTTCGGGTATCGACAATGTCATGAAATGGTGTTCGTCATTGCAACCGCGGCACTCACGCTGGACAGCTCACGCGCTCCGTATCCTGCTCGCAATGCCGAGTGCGGTTCCGGGCAGGGCCCGAGAAATTGGGGCAAACTGAAGGTGAAGGCTTCGCCCTTACGTCCCGGTTGGCCGGATTATAAGTACCTCGTCTTGCGAAGGCAAGCAACTTCAACGTTTACCCTCCCGGTTATTGTATAAGATGCTCATTTAGCAACGGCGGATCGCAATGGCGGCACGATCCTCGACGGCTGCTATTCATTCCGAGGAAGGAGCTCAAAGATTACGCATGAACCCACAAAGTACCGACAAAGTTCGTCCGCTCGCCGGGCAGGTGGCGATTATTACTGGCGCAGGCGGCGGAATTGGGGGCGCCATTGCATGCTCGATCGCAGAACTGGGAGCCACTGCGGTGCTTTGCGGACGCACCCGTGCCGCGCTCGATTCGACCTCGAACAGGATTACCCAGGCTGGCGGGAAAGCCGAAGTCATAGCCTGCGACGTAACCAACCTCGACGCAGTCGAGGCGATGGCAAAACGCGTTGAATCATCCTTCGGACGATTGGATGTACTGGTGAACAACGCGGGTATCGGCGGCCCTGGCGGGCCATTGCATCAGCTTCCTCCCGATGCATGGGAGCAGATCCTCAACACCAATCTGCGCGGCGTTTATTACGCGATCCGCTCCCTGGCGCCCCTGATGATCCGTGCCCGATCCGGCCACATCATCAACATTTCTTCGATAGCCGGCAAGAATGCGTTGCCGGATGGCGCCGCCTACGCGGCATCCAAATGGGGACTCAACGGCCTGAGCTACTCCGTAGCGGAAGAATTACGGGGCCGTAACATCCGCGTGAGTGTGATCTGTCCGGGTTCAACCAACACTGACTTAAGTCCGCATGAGGGAAAGGACCCGTCGAAAATGTTGCAACCGGAAGACATAGCGCGTGCCGTAGCCATGCTGGTGACGCAAAGTCCGCGGTCGTTTGTGAGCGAGATGATTTTGAGGCCGACGCAGAAACCATAGTAAAGCCGCTCAAACCGCTACCCTGAAGACTTGGTTTGGAGGGCAACGCTTCCAGCGCGGCGCTTGAGTGCGCCTCGGATTGAGGGCGTCCGCCCCGAAGGGAACAGGGCCGCCCGTCACTTCTTGAACAAATTCTCAAACGCCTGCCGCGCATCGTTGGGCCGCAGGGTGGCTGGTGTGGAGGTTTCCTTCTCTCGGGCAACACGAAGTTCGTAGAACGTGCAATCGTTGCGCACGTCTTTCTTCTCCACGCGCTTGGGGACCGGTCGCATGCACTCGAAGCGGCTGCCGGGATCGAAGTACGCGCACTGCTTGCAGGAGTGCAGTTCGAAACCGCACTTGGGACAAAGGCCCGTGGGCGGCATGCCTTGCAAGACCGTGCCGCATTGCGTACATCGCGAGACGGTATGGGTCCCAGGCAAATTTACCGGTCGCGGTCCGAAGGTGTTGTCTCTTTTCGGCGGCGCCGCCCCCGATTTTTCGCCGGACCCCTTCCGCGGCTCCTTCTCCCGATCGCGATCCTGATATCCATGCTGACGGTATTTAGCTGCCACAAAACCTCCCCAGGAGCGCTGGCGTATTGTCGCGCCAGTCGCGTCCTACGACAAGTAGGAACCCGACTTTATCTGTTTTTACTCCGCCCGCCGGTACTCGGTACTCACAAACTCGGTTCGCTACAATGGAAGCATGATTCACATAATCTTGCCGGTGGGGCCGCTGCAATGCAATTGCTCCATTATCGGTGACGAAACTACCCATGAAGCAATGGTCATCGATCCCGGCGATGACATTGAAGATGTCCTCGCGATCATCCGCAAGCATAACCTGCAGGTCAAGCAGATCGTCATTACGCACGCCCACATCGACCACGTTGGGGGAGCGATGAGGTTGCGCGCAGTTACCGGCGCGCCGATTCTGCTCAATCAGAACGATTATGCTCTTATCAAAATGCTCGACGTGCAGGCCGCGTGGGTCGGCATGGCGGCGCCGGGGACAGTCGAGATCGATCAAAGCTTGAGCGCCGGAGACACAGTGAACGCCGGAGCACACGCAGCCAGCATTCTGCACACACCCGGACACACCGAAGGTAGCATCTGCTTATACTTCCCCGCCGAGAGGACTTTGATTGCCGGTGACACCCTGTTCGCTGGCTCCATCGGCCGCACCGACCTTCCCGGCGGCTCCATGCAGAAAATCATGCAGTCGCTTCACGGTACTGTGCTCGCCTTACCGGATGACACCATAGTGGTGCCCGGCCACGGCCCGCGGACCACAATCGGAGAAGAACGCGAGAGCAATCCTTTTCTGGTGAAAACCTAGAAGATGATTGATCGCTGATGGTTGATACTGATTTCACTCCTCCTTATGGCCCTTCAATCAACCATCAAAAATCAGCAATCAGCAATTCCAACAGCCTTCTGATCCCCTCCGCGAACCCGTCTTCGGGAGTGATCAGGCTCAGCACCACGTATCCATCGCTCGGGAAGTCATAGAAGTGCCCGGGATGCACCAACACAGACTTGCGCCGCAGCAGATCGACAGCCAGCTCCTCATCGGTTTGCGTCACCGGAACCCGCAACACCGCGAACCATCCGCCTTCCACCCGCAAGCGTTGACAAATTTTCTGCGCGGCAATTTGCCGGTCAAGTTCTGCGAGATTCGCGAGCACCCGGTCGATCAGTTGTTGCTGAATGCTCTGCCGTTGATCCAGCAACGCCGGGGTCGCCCACTGCAGGGGTGCGTTCAGGGAGAGATACGTGTCGGCAATGATCTCCAGTCGTGCCTGTGCCGCGGCCACCTCCGCCTTCGGACCACTGGTTGCGATCCACGCCACCTTCATCTGTGGCAGCGCCGAGATTTTCGAAAGGCCACTGAGCGTAATGCTGAGAACTTCTTGGTGGTCGACAAAGCTTCGTTGCGACGATCCATCGTGCGCATAGTCCAGAAAAACTTCGTCCGCAATCACCGCGAGTGCGTGCTCACGGCAAAACCTGCTGAGAGATTGCTGTTCGTTCGCGTGCACGTAGGAGCCCGTAGGGTTGTTGGGATGAACCACAACCACGCCACGGCTGCGCTTCGTCACTGCCTGCTCCAGCGACGGAAGATCCATCTGCCAGCCGTGGTCATAAATCAGCGGGTAGGGCACCAGCTTCACGTCCTCAAGATCAGCGAGAAACTCAAACAAGGGATAGCTCGGCTGCGGAACCAGCAGCTCGTCGCCGGGATTGCAGAGCAAACGGAACACGAACGAATAACCTTCGCTGGTGCTGGTGGTGAGAATCAACCGCTCTGCATCGAAGTCAGGGATGCCGTGATGAGCCTGATAATAGGCTGCCACAGCGGTGCGCGCGATCGACAAACCTTTCGGCTGAGGGTCGTAGTCCATTGCCCGCGGGGAAGCTAACGATTGAAGAATGGCCGACTCTTCGTAATGCAGTCCGGCACGCGTGGGGTTCGAGAGTGTGAGATCAAGCACGCGAACGCCGCTGGAGCGCACTTCTTCGAGCGCTTCGGTCAAGCGATTGCGCGTCAGCTTCCAGTCGGTGCGGTTGGAAAACATTCTGACCGAGCCTAACATCCCTCCAATTCCCTTTTTGCGTGGAGAAGTTTACGGAAATTTCCCGGAAGGTTTCAGGTCTACGCCGATCAAAGGTCTCAGGCGAGGCTCTGCGAAACGCCGAGCCTCGTGGTTGGGAGAAGGGTGCTCTACTCGTGACAAGCGGGCATCCCTCACCAATTGTTCGTAAGCCTCGCGCCACGCTGGGAGAGCATCGCCCTCTGAAACCCAGTGAGCGTAGGAGGCTACCTCGCACCATATCGCAAGGCGCGGCATAACCTTGGCGTGCAAGCCGGAGCCGCAAAACGCCTTCATCGCCCGCTCACTTTCCCACACGTCAAGGCCCAGAATGCGCGCCCTGGGTCGATGAGAAGTCTGCCTCCACGAAATCCGTCTGCGCGCTCGACTTGCCGTTGAGAAAGAAAGGTCTCCCAAATAAACGCCGGAGGATAAATCACGGAGCGAACCCGAAGGCGCGTGACGGAAGCGAGCATAACCTTACTTCTAGGGTTGCAGGTAGAATCCCAGCTCCTGCGGCGGAGTCAAAGTTTTTGTCGCATTATATTGCCGGCGGGCCTGCCGCACCGCGACAATTTTCGCCTGGAATTCTCGCGCCAACGTGTCGTAACGCACCAGAACATTGTCCAGCCAGAACGGGTTGTACTCTCGCATCCATGCTGCGCGGTACATCTGACGGAGGCGAGTGGTAGCGTCGCGCAGATCTTCCAGTCGAGCGTTGATCGAACTGATTTCTTCCAGGTCATTGCCCACCCGGTCCACGTCGGTCTGGTTCTGGAAGGCGTCCCAGTAGAAGCGATTGATCTCCTGCGTGAACTCCGCTTTCATTCCCAAAGCATCCCAGCGCCATGCACCTAAAATCATGTCGGAGAGCGTCTCCTGATTGGCATGTGTTTTGTCACCATCGCGGAAGAGCGATTCGAGCGCGTGTTCGGCTCCCAAACGCATCTCGCTGGCTGCCGGAACCATCTTCTGCATCAGCGCTGCACCGTCGGGCGTGAATGGATCGACCCAGAACAAATCATCCGTCTCGGTTTCGACTTTCACCTTAGCCAGCGCCTCATGCCCACGGTCCAGATTCTCGATCGCGTCGCGAAATGTGAAGTCCTGATTGCGATAGAAGGCCCAATCGTAGGAGTTCTTGAACTGGTCGATACTGGACTCGCCTGCCTGCCAGCCGCTCGCCGCCCCGAACAGCAAGCCGGGCCAAGCCATCCCATAGAGCGACTCACCGTCGTCATTCCAAGTGGTGTTAAGCATACCCATCGCACCGAGCTTTTGGCCGTCGCGCACAAAGTTGCGGATGTTTATAAAAGCGACAGCAAAATTCGGCCACACTTGATTCCAGTTATTCGCCCCCGGCGCCACCACTACCCGCAGGCCGGCATCGCGATACGGCTTAATGATGCTCTCGTAGCTCGCCTTGGCATCGTAATCCCACGGAACGGCGATCATGTTTTTGGATAGGATGCCTAGCGATTGCGGATACTTCACCGCGATGTCGCCCCAGAACATGAGCTGTTTGTGATATGGCTGCAGAATTTCACTCACCTTCTGCATGTGCTCGAGGTAAACCCTTCCCAGACCAACCTCGGCAGCGCGGGCGGCGGTCTGTCCGTGGCCAAGCTCAAATGTCTCGTCGCCTCCAACATGCAAGAAAGGGCCGGGAAACAGGGGCACCAGATCCGCGTACATTGCCTGGATGATGTCGTAGGATTTTTGCTTGGTCGGCGTCAGCACATGGCCATGCGGCCGCTCGGCAACATCCGCGTAGACTTCGTACTTCAGCATGTGATGGAGATGTCCAAAGGTCTGCTGCTCAGGAAGAATGGTTACGTATCGTTCCTTGGCATAGGCCACCAGCGCCTTGATTTCATCCGGTGTGAGCGCAGCTTCCTTGGGGGCGACCAGAGGCTGACTTGCGAAATCGAACACATGCTCCATGTAAAGTCCGAACAGATTTACCTTGTAGGCGGCCAGAGTTCGGATCTGGCGCTTCATGAAGTCCTCCGTGGGAACGGGACCGCGGCTGATGTCGTCTTGCACGCCCCGCCACTCCATGCTCGGCCAATCACGAATCGAAACCGCAGGACACAGCAGGCTTCCACCCTCCACATGAAGCAGTTGCCGCAGCGTTTGCACGCCGTAAAACAATCCCTGACCAGTATTGGCGGCAACGATCAAATGGGAATCGTCGGCGAACAAAAGATAGCCTTGTTCGCCAATTGAGTCCGCCGTCAGGCCTTTCGATTCCAGAAATTCCTTGGGGTTGCGATCCCGCAGCCGCGCCAGAGAGATGGTGCTTCGCTCTTCCTTGGCCTGCGCGCTTTCGCCGGTGATGCGGAGCTTGAACCCAGATTGATCGTGAATTTCTTCAGCCAGAGTTTCCGCGGCAATTCGATCTTCGGATTGATGTCCGAACTCCACAAGAATTCTTGTCGTGCCCCTGACGTGAAAACTTCCTTCGCGCAATCGCACTTCCTTGGGTTCAGGAATCAACTTCAATTCGCCGTTTGGGCCTGGAGTTTCGGCAAATACGAGTGGGATGGCGAGCAGGAATACGATCGGAAGATACTCTACCGCTTTTTTCATTCGCGTCCTCGGGGAAGACCAATCTGCAATCTATTCTTATTCTAATGATGAGCCACCACCAAGACGGGTAAAAGGTTAGCTTTTGGCGAACGCCTCTTTGTTGACGACATAAGGCATTTTTGTGATGTCGCCGCCATAGTTCGATTCGAGGACATCGATCAGTCCCTGGACGCAGCGTCCTGCCATGCCTTTGTTGGGATCGGTGTCCAGCCGCGTGATGCGTGCCGCGCTGGCGAAGTGCGGCATCAGCCGGCAGCGGTCGGCAATCGAAGGGTCGCGCAGCGGAGAATCGGCGGGCAAGGGCTCCTTTTCGTAGACATCCAGTGCCGCGCCTGCAATCCAGTTTTCGCGCAGCGCGCGCACCAGTGCCGATTCGTCCACCACCGGGCCGCGCGAGTTGTTCACCAGGAAGGCTGTGGGCTTCATCAGGCGCAACGTACGCTCCTTGAACAGATGATAAGTCGGCGTGGAGCTTTCGCCTGGATGCAACAGCGGAACATGCACGCTGACAAAGTCCGCTTCGCGCAGAGCATCTTCAAACGGAACATACTTGATCCAGTTTTTCTCTCTCGAGATGCCGCGAGCCTGGCGCAGGTCCATGGTTTCCTGGATGGCTTTGATGTAATCGTGGTTTTCGTAAGCGGGGTCATAGCACAACATGTTCATGTCGAAGCCGGCGCACTTCTTGATCAGAGCCAACCCGATCCGCCCTGTGCCGATAATCGCAATCGCCTTGCCGGTGATCTCATCCCCGAGAAACGGCAGGTAGGGATGCCAGTAACCCCAACGGTTTTCTCGCGTGAGATGCTCGGCACTCCACATCTTGCGCGCCAGCATGCCTAGCATTAGAAAAGCAAACTCAGCAGTGGCTTCGGTGAGAACGTCTGCCGTGTGAGTAAAAGGGATTTTGTAGCGGTTCGCGTCCGCGCGATTGATGTTGTCAAAGCCCACCGCGATCTGGGCAACCACCTTCAAGTTGTCCTTGCCGGCTTCAAAAACCTCGGCATCGATCGGATCGCGAAGCGTTGTGATAAGTCCGTCGATGCCCGACGCCACTTTGTCGAGGATGAGGCTCTTCGGTGGAGCCTCCGGTTTGGCGTAGACTTCGACTTCATATCCGCGGCTCCGAAGCAAGGTCAGCGCTTCTCCAATGTCGCAGGTCGCAAAAACACGAAGTTTCTGGCTCATGAGATTCTTAGATTGCCCTTGCCACTGGCACCGATGCGAAATGCTGAAAATATCATACCCGACGGATCATCGCGTCACCGGGCGCAGCAAGCTCACGGCGCAATGTAACGCAATCGATTCCCTGTCCCTCCACCCTGTCCACCCAAGCTCGTGCAACCTGGCTTCCTTAAGCTATAATTGCGCGCACTCATGGCACTCGCCTCTGGCACAAAGCTCGGTCCTTATGAAATTCAATCGCCGCTGGGCTCTGGCGGAATGGGCGAGGTATACCGCGCACGGGATGCCCGCCTCAATCGCGACGTCGCCGTCAAAATTCTCCCCGGATCTTTCTCTACCGATCCCGATCGCCTGCAGCGCTTCGCGCAGGAATCCCGCGCCGCCGCCGCCCTCAACCATCCCAACATTCTTTCCATCTACGACATCGGCGATGACCGGGGCGCGCCCTACGTAGTTTCTGAACTGCTCGAAGGCGAAACTCTGCGCGACCGTCTACGCGTTACCGTGCTTCCCTCCCGCAAGGCCATCGACTACGCTCAGCAGATTGCGAGCGGCCTCGCCGCCGCGCACGAGAAGGGCATCGTCCATCGCGATCTGAAGCCTGAAAACATTTTCCTTACGCACGACGGACGCGTAAAGATTCTTGACTTCGGACTCGCCAAATTTACTCGGCCGGAAGCCGATGCCTCCGGCAATGAACCTACGCAAGTGGTCGCCACCGACGCTGGAACCGTCATGGGTACCGTCGGCTACATGGCGCCCGAGCAAGTCCGAGGCAAACCCGCTGATGCGCGCGCCGACATATTCGCTCTCGGCGCCATCCTTTACGAAATGCTCTCCGGCAAGCGCGCTTTCCACGGCGATTCGCCGGTCGATACCATGAGCGCCATCCTCAAAGAGGATCCGCCCGACCTGGCAGAGACGAACCGCAACGTCCCGCCCGCGCTCGAACGCATCGTCCGCCACTGCCTGGAGAAAAATCCTGCCGAGCGTTTTCAGTCTGCGCGCGACGTGGCCTTCAATCTCGGGGCTCTCACCGATATCTCGGCATCGACCCGTAGCGGCATGCGCGCCATCCCGGAAGAACCTTCGCCGCGCCGTTGGCTTCTACCGCTGATCGCTGGATTACTTTTGCTCGGATCCTGGGCGGGCATCTACCGGTTCGCTCATCGCGGAGTCGCTGCGTCCAATCCAACCTTCCATGAAGTTACTTTCCGCAACGGCACCGTCTGGGCCGCCCGCTATGCGCCAGACGGACAGACCATCGTTTACGGCGCCGCCTGGGAAGGCCAGCCACAGGAGATTTTTTCTACTCGCTTCGACAGTACGGACTCGCGGACAGTCGGTCTGCCTTCCGCTCAGATTTTATCCGTCTCCTCAAAGGGCGAGATGGCGATCTCCTTGCACCCCACGAATAACCGTGCTTTCGCTCAGACTGGAACCCTGGCCCGCGTTCCGCTGGCAGGAGGCGCGCCTCGCGAGGTGATTGACCAGGTCATGTGGGCGGACTGGACACCCGACGGCCAGTCGCTGGCCGTCATTCGCCCCGGCACCACCACTGCATCTCATCTCGAATTTCCGGCGGGGACTGTGATCTACGAACCGCGCGGCTGGGTTAGTCATGTGCGTTTCTCGCCCAGCGGAGAATACCTCGCCATCGCTGACCATGTATCCAGCGGCGACGACGGACGTGTCGTCATCATCGATGCGCATGGAAATCCTAAATCAAGTTCTTCCTTTTACTCGAGCGTCGAGGGATTGGCCTGGGCCCCGAATGGTAAGGAAGTATGGTTCTCCGCTGTCCCGGCGGGTTCGGCGCGCTCCATCTACGCCCTCGACTTTTCCGGCAAGGAGCGTCTCATTTACCGTGCGCCCGGAGGGCTGACCATACACGACATCAGTCGTAACGGCCTCGTTCTTTTGACCGCGGACAAAGCTCGTATGAGCCTTTCGGCTCTTGCACCCGGCGAAACCCGCGAACGCAGCCTCTCGTGGTTTGATTGGTCTTTGATCACGGACATGTCTGCGGACGGCAAGACCATGGTTTTTTCCGAGACCGGCGAAGCATCGGGTGCAAACTACAGTATTTTTCTGCGTAACACGGACGGTTCGCCAGCGGTCCGGCTGGGTGACGGTGGCTTCGGATATCTTTCGCCAGACGGTCAATGGGTGGTATCTCTCGTTGGCTCTCCGGCTAAGCTGATACTGCTTCCGACAGGCGTCGGTGAGTCCAGGCAACTCACCGATGACAAGTTTAATCACTTCGCACCTGCCTGGTTGCCGGACGGCAAGTCGATCGTTTTCTCTTCCGCCGAACCGGGACACGGGGCGCGCACCTATTTATTGGATATCCAGGGAGGCACGCCAAGGGCGCTCACTCCCGAGGGGACGTCCGGTTCTCGCGTTACCCCCGACGGAAAGTACATTCTCGCCAGAGACCAGAAACGTCAGACATGGCTTTACCCGATTGCGGAGGGGGATCCGCAGAAGCTCAACCTTAACTTGAACCCCGATGAGTTCTCGGTCGGCTTATCGCCAGACGGCAAGGGCTTGCTGGTGGCGTCGCCTGGCCCTTCGCTGAAGATTGTACGTGTGGACCTCGCAACGGGCCAGCGGCAGCCCTGGAAGGAAATCTCTCCTGCAGATCCTGCAGGAGTGCAGAGCATCGTAAGCATCAGGCTCAGCGCGGATGGAAAGTCGTATGCCTACTCCACGTTACGCGTGCTCTCGGATCTTTATGTAGTCAGTGGTTTGAAATAAGAAGCGTCTGCCCGAGAATGCTGGGCTAACGCATTCCCGCGTAGAACAGGTGCTCGCGCTCTTCCCTCTTCTCTTCCGCGCGCTTCTTCTTGAAGGCCATCAACTCCGCGGCCTTGTGGGCAATATGCTCGGCGCTCACTTCAAATTCCTTGATCAACTCCCAGGGTGCGCCTGAGTCGCCGAAACGGTCTCTGACTCCGATCGCGCCGGTCACGATGGGTAGCCCGTAAAGCTCTGGACTCGCGGTGAGGACCGCGCTGACCCTCCACGCCAGGGCTCCGATCTGATGCTCTTCAGCGGTCACCACCACTCCCGTGTCGTGCGCGGCACGAATGATTGCCTCCTCATCAAGCGGCTTCAGCGTATGCACATTTAGAATCCGACTCTCATAGCCATACTCGCGCTTCAGAATGTAGGCAGCGCGCATCGCCTCGGGAACCATCGGCCCGCAGGCGATGATGCTGAGATCCTCCGACTCGTTCTTGTAGCCGGCAGCCAGACAAGTTTCAAACGCATCGGAAAAACCAGCTGCCTCGCCGCGCAAACGAATGACGTTCGCCTTGCCGAATACAAACGGCGTCTTCTCATTCGTGACCACCGGGGTGGCTTCGCGGGCAAAGCGAATATATTTCGGCCCCACATGCTGCAGCAGCAGGTAGTTCGTAGCCTTGCGTGTCTCCTCCACATCACAGGGCACGACCACTGACATGTTCGGCAGACCTTGCATCGCAAAGAGGTCTTCCAGCGCCTGATGCGTTGCGCCATCAGGGCCGACAGAGACTCCTCCGTGCGCACCGGCAATCATGACGTTGAAATTTCCGTAGCACACGGACGTGCGGATCTGGTCCAGGTTCCGGGCCGCGGCAAAAGTGGCGTAGGTCCCGAGCACGGGCAGCTTCCCTTCTTTGGCAAGTCCGGCTGCAGCTGACGTGGCCGATTGTTCAGCGATTCCCATGCTGATCCAGCGTTTCTTGCGCTCCGGCTTACCCGAATAGAAATCGCTGATGGTGATGGATCCGGAAATGTCCAAGCCAAGGCAGACGACGCGCTCATCACCGCCGTTCGCCGCCAGCGACTGGCCAAAGCCTTTGCGCGTGGGCTCCATCTTCACCTTCATGGTCTCCGCCCCATTCCACCAATAGTCACGCGCGAACTTGGGCATTTTGGAATCGAGCTTCTGCTCAACCTCAGCCTGGTAGCGATTTGCCTTGTCCAGTAACTGCTGCACCGGGATGCGCTCGCTGAGCCCCAGCTCTTTCAGCGCTCTGCCCAATTCCTCCAGGTTCGGCGCTTTGCCGTGCCATCCAGCCTGATCCTGCATAAAGCTGACGCCCTTACCCTTGACCGTATCGGCGAGAATGACGACCGGCTTGCCGGTTGGCGCCTTCGCCTGCTGCAGCGCGTCCACCACTTGATTCATATCGTGGCCGTCGATGCGCATGACGTCCCAGCCAAAGCTGCCGTACTTGGCGCAAAGCGGCTCGACATCCATGACGTCTTTTACCCAGCCATCAATCTGTAGACGATTGCAATCTATGATGCCGATCAGGTTGTCGAGGTGAAAGTGGCCGGCCTCCATTGCGGCTTCCCAGATCTGACCCTCCTGCTGTTCGCCATCACCCATCAAACAAAAAGTTTTGTACGGTTTGCCGTCGAGCTTTGCGGCTAAGGCAATCCCTACAGCGATGCTCAACCCCTGACCGAGTGAACCGGTGGAGACTTCAACACCCGGCAACTTCAGCCAATGCGGGTGCCCCTGATAAGGCGAACCGAGCTTGCGCAGTGTCATCACGTCTTCCACGGGACAGAAGCCGGCGACTGCCAGCCCCAGATACAGACTCGGAGCCTTATGCCCGGTTGACCAAATGATCCGGTCACGACCAGGCCAGGAAGGATTCTTGGGATCGTGATTCGCAACTTTAAGGTATAGCGCGGCGGCGATATCCATTATCGACAGCGTACCTCCGGCGTGTCCCGAACCCGCCGCGCACAGCGCGACCAGGTCATAGCCGCGCATCAGATTGGCCGCGTCCTGCAATTGTTCAATGGAGTAGTCCCGGATGACGTTGCCGGTGGTGGAATCGGTAAGGGCCATGGCTGTCCCCTTTGCACCGGAGAAGTGCAAACACACGGCGCTAGGCCGAGGTTAAGGCGGAGCAGCAAGAAACGATGTGATGGAAATCACGAAGCAGGGTGACGCATCCCGTGGGGCGCGCGCGCCCTCGCCCGCGACCTTTCTCCCCCCGCGGAACTGCAAGTCGCATGGGAATCAGTGATTTGCTTGAACCAGCGCTTGGTGTCTTGTCTTTTGAATGCCGCCGCCATTGGCGGGCCTGAGCCTGCCCTGAGCGTGCCCACGAAGGAGCGTCGGCGCCACACTAAAACTTCCAGCGCGTGGACTTTCCAACGAAATCCTTTTCCCACAGCCCGAATACAACCAGCGGATGCACGGCGAAGACTGGTTCTTTCATGGCCAGAATGTCCTGCTCCATTCCTTTCATGTCAAACTTATATTTGCGCTCGTACTCAGGAAGAAACTTGCGGCGCGCGGAGACCTCGGCAATCTCGGAAATGCCTTCCACGATGACCGCTTCGTGCGCGTGCTCGGTGCACACCAGGCAACGACGGTTTTCTGCAAGATTGCGGGCTTTACGCGACTTGCTGCCCGTGCTGAACAGGAAGCAGCCATGCTGCCATAGACCCCAGACCACCATCGTGTGCGGAGATCCGTCGGGCTTGACGGTGGTGATCCAGTAGTTATGAGACTTTTCTAGCCGCTGCTCGGCCCAACTCCAAGGGAGGAGGCCTTTGTTCCCCGCCGGGAGGCCATAGCCCGGCGCATGCAGACGACTGGCTTTGGGTTTCCCGGCTCGCAATGGAATCTTCTTCGCCGGCATGAAGCGGGCTCCAATCTCGTACTGCGGTCTTCAGAGATTTTTCCGGGTCCATTGATCGATGCGCTCCAGCGCCTGCTGCAGGTTCTCGAGCGAATTAGCCACACTGAAGCGAAGGTAGCCTTCACCGAAAGCTCCGAAGGCAGTTCCGGAAAGTGCAGCGACTCCGGCTTGCTCGAGAAGGGCATCCGCCAGCGGTTTCGACTTCCAGCCACTCTTCGTAATGTTCGGGAAGACATAGAATGCGCCTTTCGGCATACGGCAGGAAAAACCCTTGATCTTATTCAAGCCAGCGACGAACACATCGCGCCGCCGTTTGAACTCTTCGCACATATGCTCCACCGAACTCTGGTCGCCGCGAAGGGCTTCGATACCGGCCATCTGCGTGAAGCTTGCTGTACAGGAATTCGAATTCGTCATCAGGCGAGTGATGTGCGCCGCCAGGTCCGGACGCATGACGCCGTATCCCATGCGCCATCCAGTCATCGCGTAGGTTTTCGAAAAACCATCCAACAGGATGGTTCGCTCTTGCATCCCCGGCACAGACATAATGGAGAAATGCTGGCCTTCAAAAAGCAAGCGGCTGTAGATTTCATCCGATAAAACGATAATATTGCGGTCGCCGATGATCCTGGCCACTTGCTCGACATCCCTGCGCTGCATGACGCCGCCGGTTGGGTTCTGCGGCGAATTCAGGATGATCAGTTTCGTGCGCTCCCTGATCAGACCCGCGAGTTCATTTACGTCCAGCGAAAAATCGTGGTCTTCGCGAAGCTGGATCGGGACCGCCTTGCCGCCCACGTAGTGGATCATCGACTCATAAATGGGGAATCCGGGATTGGGATAAATAGCCTCATCTTCCTCATTGATAAGCGTGAGGATCGTAAAGAAAATAATTGGCTTACCGCCAGGCACAACTACAACTTCTTCGGGTGAAACCTTCACCCCGCGCGTGCGGCTCACATACTCGGCGATCGTCTGCCGCAATTCGGGCAGGCCGGCGGAGGGACCATAATGAGTCCAGCCCTTATGAAGCGCGTCCACCGCAGCATCAATCACGTTCGGAGGGGTGTCGAAATCCGGCTCGCCAATTTCGAGGTGAATGATGCTCTTCCCTTGACGCTCGAGTGCTCGCGCCTTGTTCAAAACTTCGAAGGCAGTTTCCGTACCCAGCCGCGACATGCGGCGGGCCAGTTGTAATGCGTATTGTGTAGTTTGGGCCATGATGACCAACGCTCCTAACAACCGAACGGCACATTATACGCCGGGATCAAGGGGGCTTTGACGCGCGATGGGTACACCCGTTAAAGTCTGGGGAAATCGGAATCGCTTCCTTTACGTCGGTAAATCCTTCTTCGATGGACTACTCCGAGACGCTGTGCTCTTCGCTTTGAGCACGAAGCACGCGATCGACGGAGTATGGCGCGCGGTGGCGGGGTTCGTGGTAGTGGCGCACTTGCATCTCCCCGAGCAGGCCGATCGCGAGCAGATTCAAGCCGCCGAGGAGCAGGCCCAGAGCGGCCATCATCAACGGGCCGTGAGCTCCCATGACGGGGACATGCCGCAGAAACTTCTCCGCGCCCAGCCACGCTACGATAGCGCTGCCGCCCATCATGCTGATCACACCGAATGTCCCGAAGAAGTGCAAGGGACGAGAAAGATAACGGAGTAAAAACCGGATCGTGATGAGATCGAAGAAGACACGGAAGGTGCGCGAGATGCCGTAATGCGAAATGCCACGCTCGCGATTGATATTGCGGATGGGCACTTCACAAATCGAGGCGCCGTACCACGAGGCAAGCGCCGGGATAAAACGGTGCAACTCCCCATAAAGCGGCACTTGCTCGAGAATCTCGCGGCGATAAGCTTTGAAGGTCGTCCCGAAATCGTGAATATCAACGCCGCTCAGCTTCGCCATCAGCCAATTGGCCAAGCGCGAGGGGATGCGGCGCATCCAGAAGTTATCCACACGAACCTTGCGCCAGCCGCTGACGATGTCATAGCCGGCCGCAATCTTCTCCAGAAAAATCGGGATGTCCGCGGGATCGTGTTGCAGATCGCCATCCATCGCAATGATGTATTCGCCGCGAGCATGGTCGAAACCCGCAGCCAGCCCGGCGGTTTGCCCGAAGTTGCGGCGGAGCTTGACCACCGTGACCCGGCTATCGACGGCCGCAATTTCGCGCAGCATGGCGAAAGTGTGATCGGCGGAACCATCGTCGACGAGCACGATTTCGAAACTCTCGCCCGCCGCCTCCATCACCGCCTTCAGGCGGTCGTAGAGATCGGTGACGTTCTCTTGCTCATTGTGTAGAGGTACGACGATGGAGTATCTGGGCACGGTCTTTTTATTATAGCGTGAACCCTTTCACGAACTCTAGCATTCGTTCCACAAATGTATCCGCGACGTGACGCCGTGGTCTCAGCCCTCGGATTGGAGCCGGTCGGCTTACCCCTGCTCTTTCAGCTTTAATCGGGATTTGTTTTCTTCCATGAATGCTTTGATGTCGTTGGCTGCCCCCAAAAGCCGATTCCACTGCTCGTAATATAACGTGACCGGAAAACGTCCCAGGCCATAGACGCTGACGCCGCCCTTTTCTCCAACCTTGAAAACCAGGTCTCCGCTACGCTTTTTCGTCTCTACTTCTTTTTCCAACTGCGACAGGCGGGCTTTCAGTTCTTCGTACGTCGGCTCTGACATGCGATTCCTCGTTTATGAAGTTTGAAGTTCAATGTCAGCTCCTATAGTAACTGGCCTCCGCCTGCCTCATGCAACTTTCAGGCACAATTCAGAATCTGGCTTTGTGCGGCAGCCGAGTTTCGCTTGTAAAGGTATGTAAAACCGAGCCGTTGCCCCGGGAATCGATCTCCAGACTGTTAGAATAACCAAACGCCCGCGCACAGGCTGGGGGGCCGTTCTTCAGGAGAGATCATTGTTCATTCGCTACGCCGCGAGGCTTTTTGTTCTCTTTTCACTTGCCAGTTCTCTTCCGATAGTCGCTTGTGCCCAGCAAACGCAGGCGCCAGACGCAAGCCCTTCGCAAACCCAAGGCAGTCCTTCGGGAACACCCTCGGGAACAAATGAGAAGCCGAAAGACACTGAGCCGAAAGAACTCGCCACGCCCGTTCCCGACAAGAACGCAGGAACCTCGAATGACCGGCTTTTCTTTGCGCTTCCCAACTTCCTTACCTTGCAGAATGCCGGACAGGTGCCGCCCCTTACCTCGGGACAAAAATTCAAAGTGGTCTTTCGGAGTTCATTCGATCCCGTGCAATATGCCTGGTATGGATTTTTGTCGGGGATTAGCCAGGCCCAGAACAGTGAGCCCGGTTATGGTCAAGGCTGGGAAGGTTACGCTAAGCGGTATGGCTCGGCGTTTGCCGATGGAACGATTGAAAATTTTATGACCGGCGCCGTCTTCCCGTCGCTACTGCACCAGGACCCGCGTTTTTTCCAATCTGGCAAAGGCACATTCGTGCACCGGACTGAGTATGCGGTAAGCCGAATCTTTGTCACCCGGACGGATTCCGGGAAACCCCAATTCAACTACTCGGAAATTCTTGGTAGCGCCCTGTCGGCGGCAATCTCCACCAATGCCTATCATCCTCGCTCCTTCATCACCACTCGTTACGACCCGAGCACCGGCATGGTGCAGTACATTTACAATGCGTCGGATCGTACTTTAACGAATACTCTCAGCGTGTGGGGAACCCAGGTGGGGTACGATACCATCACCATCGTGGTCAAGGAATTTTGGCCCGATATTCATCGCAAGTTGACGCACAAGCAGCAGGCCGACGCGCCCCAGACCTCAAACCCCAATCCCTAAGGCGGCGATGTTGCCGACAGCGTCCGCTCAAAAAGACCAGCCAACCCCGAGAATGAAAATATTGATTACCGGAAGCAGTGGTCACCTGGGTGAAGCGCTGGTTCGGACCTTGCGGGACGAGAAACACGGCATGATCGGGCTCGAAATTCTCCCATCGCAATTTACGGATGTGGTCGGGTCCATCGTAGACCGGCGTCTCGTAAGACGATGCATGGCAGATGTGGATGCCGTGATCCACACCGCGACGCTGCACAAGCCCCCATCGTAACTCCCGATCGGCAGAGCTTCGTTGACACCAACATCACCGGCACGCTCAATCTACTGGAAGAGGCCGTGCTGGCTGGGGTCAACTCATTTGTCTTCACCAGCACCACGAGCGCCTTCGGAAGCGCTCTTACCCCGCCCGAGGGAAGCCCCGCGGCAAGGATCACCGAAGACGTCGCTCCCGTTCCCCGAAACATTTACGGTGTAACCAAAAGCGCGGCGGAAGACCTTTGCGAGTTATTCCACAGGAAACAGGCGCTGGCTTCGATCATCCTCAGAACGTCGCGCTTCTTTCCTGAGCCGGATGAGCGCAAACCGACGCGCGAATCCTATGACGATAGCAACACGAAAGCAAACGAGTTTCCTTTTTCGGCGAGTCGATATCGCGGATGCCGCAACCGCCCATCTGCTCGCCATCGAGCGCTCGCCCACCACCGGTTTCGGCCGGTACATCGTCAGTGCGATCACGCCGTTGATGCAAGATGATCTCTCTGACCTGCGCCACAACGCGCCCCTGGTGTTTCGTCGCAGGATTCCGGAGTATGAGTATGCGCGCCGGAGCTGGAAGATGTTTCCAGGAATCGACTGGGTGTATGTGAACGAACCAGCCAGAACCGAATTAGGTTGGCAACCCCGCTACGACGATTCATTTTCGAAAGACTGAAGTCCGATGCCGATCCGCGAAGCGCGCTCGCGCGGGCAATCGGGGTCGAAGGGTTACCACTCCGAAACCTTTGTCGAACGGCCTGATCCAGCCGAATGAGGCTCAACGTCGGCCAGTACGTCGGGTCCGAACTGGGCGCCGATAAGGTACGCCGGTCTATGGAGCAGCCGGTTCCGGCTTGAAAATAACACCCTGGCTGGTTCTGCTGTTCATGATCACGCGCATGGGCCTATCAAAATGTAGATGTCGGACACAGCCGTCTTCGTCTACAGACGGCTGTTCGCTCAGCCACTCCCAATCTACCGAGCCTTCCCCGGCATCTGGATTTGCGGTAAAGTAGCCGATCTGAAATGCGGTGAGATTCTGGAAAAAATGACTGCCTTGCGAAGGCGTCACGCGAAAGTCTCGAAAGCCCGCTTCCACGATCACACGCGCTCCCGAGATTTCGTCCCACTCCACCGGAATTCCAAGCCACGGATCGTTCGATCCCCAGCGTCCGACACCCACCAGCAGGTACGGCCGGTTCTCAGCGCTCAACAGGCCATTAAAATGAGCCACGGCCTTGGCGACTTCCTGGCTCCTGCTCCGTTCGAAGCGCTGCGAATCGACGACCACGATGTCCTGCAAGTTCTCGATTCGGCCGTTGCCCAGAACCTTATTGCTCTGGCAAAGGAGTTGTCGAGGGTCGACGTCGCCTATTGACAAGTCCTGGTGATCGCGGGAAAGGGTCAGCGGACGAACTTGCAGAAATCCAAACTCGGCCGGTTCGCCTGAATGGCGCGGCAAGCGGACCGCAAATTCGATCTCCACCGGAATGCCCAGAGCATGTTCCCCCGCCTTCACCAGGGTTTCGAGAATCGTGGCCAGCGGGAATAGATTATGTTTGAGGATCGGCGCGAAGCTCACAATGCGCACTCCGGGCCGGCTTACGCCGTCGTACACCGCCTCATTATCGAGCGAATAAGTGGAACCAACGGCGGGCAGCGTGCCATCGGCTTCGGCCACGTCCAGACCGCAGCGCATCTCGTGCAAATGCCCGGGACGTCCCTCGGGCACACCGTTTAATGAGAGCGCCCAGAACTCGGTTTGCGAGTTCGCGAGGATATCCTCGACCGAAGAGAATTGCAGCAGACTTTGCGGATAGCGTGGGCAGAACGTCAGGCACTTCCCGCCATCGACCACCGCTCGGCCCAATCCCAGAGCCACCGCAGCAATGCCATCGGAGAAAGTCATCGGTGCCACGGGATAGAAATTATGAGATCGTACTACGCCGGAGAAATCTGGGTAGAAGCGTTGTCCGTGCACGGCCCCAACCAGCTGCTGCACAATCACCGCCATCTTTTCCTCTTCCAGCCGATAGGGAGTGGCGCGCACGTAGGCTTTGGCGTGGCGGCTGAAGGTAGAGGCATAGACCCGCTTGATGGCGTCGACTAACTCCGCCAGTCGCATCGCGAGATCCGGCTGCTGATTCCCCAGCATGAAGGTTTCATACACTCCAGTGAAAGGCTGGTATTGTGAGTCTTCCAGCAGACTCGAGGAGCGCACGGCGAGTGGATACGTTACTTGTTCAAGAAAGGCTTTTAAATCTTCCGGCAACTTCGGGGCAAGTTGAGCGGCCAGAAACTTCTGCAGAATCTCAGCATCGTCGTCACAGCCCAAAGCGAAGTCCATCAAATTATTTTCCACCAGGAATTGATCGAAGTTGTCCGAAGCTAGAACCAGAGCCGGCGGCACTGCGATGCGAATGCCGGGGAAACGCCGCGCAATGCGATTCTTTCGCAACAGATGGCGCACGAATGCGAGACCGCGAGCCTTTCCGCCCAACGACCCTGAGCCGATGCGCAAGAACCCTGAATCGGAGGGTCTGAAGGTGTCCGCGTTAAAATCGCCAATCAGAAGTTCACTTTGTTCACGCCGGTAGTCGTTAATGGAATCGATCAAGTCGCGGCGTAAATGTTCCGGACCGTTGAAGTCCGAGACTTTGCGCGGCCGCAACTTGACTGCCAAAGCGAATTCGGTTCGCGCCATAAGCCAATGGGAAAAGTGGTTACTCTGGGCGTGGTAAGTCAGGCTTTCGGCGGGAACACTTTGCAACTGCTCCTCGAGCTCGTTCAGATCTTTTGCGCGGGCGACTTCGCTGAGATCCGGCAGACGGAAGATGAAGTCGCCAAACCCAACTTGTTCTGTGAGGATCCGCCGCAAATCTTTGAGCAGCGTTGGTGAACGCTTGCGCAAGAACGAATACCCGGCAGCCAGTGCCCGCGGACGAAATTCCGTGCGGCTCGTCTGCAACACCACCGGCACATCGGGCACCAGAGCCTTCATGAGCCGGGCGAGCTCAAAACCAGCCTCTGGGCTGAGCTTGCCCTCCCAGGGAAACTCCACGTCGGATACCAGGCCAATCAGGTAATCCCGATATTCCTGCACCACCTGAGCTGCATCCTCAAAGTTCGAACTCAACAGAATTTTGGGTCGGGCCTGCATCCGCACCAGCTTGTGAGCGACATTGATGCCTTCCTGAATGACCCGGCGTGACTGCTTAATGAGCTCGGTGTAAATCACGGGCAAAAACGACGAGTAGTAACGGATGTTGTCTTCCACCACCAGCAACACCGGCACCCCCATGGCCCGCGTGTCGTGCAGCACGTTGCGCTTGTCCTCGATGTACTTGACGATGGCGATGAGAATTCGGGCATTGCCCTGCCAGAGAAAAATTCGCTCGATCTCGGTGACTGGGTTCCGGCTGATAAAGTTCTTCACTTCGCGATAGTCATAGGCCAGCACGACCACGGGAACGTCAAGCCCAGCGCGCTTCACCTCTCGCGCCAACTGAGCGGCGGTCATATCGGCAACCGCGAGGTTTGTGACAATCAAGTTGAATCGTGGTTGCGAGCGGGCCAGTTCAATCGCCTCCTCGCAACTGGAAACATGGGTAATCCCGGGAATCTGCTGCAGGTTCAGTTCCAGGGATTCATCAATCAACAACTCATTGAGGCGACCATCCTCGCGAAGAATGAAAGAATCGTAGAGGCTGGAGACTAGCAGAATATTCTGGACCTTGAACGGCATCAGGTTGTCGAAGCCTTCGAGGCGCGCTTCGGCATCGAGAACCGGTTCGATCATGGCCCGCGTGCTCATGGAGGAAATCCTAGTTCATTCCGTCCCCGCTAAGAAAGACGCGGGGTGGAATGCTCCACCCCGCTTTCAGACGAACCATGGGAGACCGCCGCCCCCGGCTGTCCGCCGGGCAAAGCCCGCTCTAGGTCTTTACACCAGGCCCTGATCCAGCATCGAGTCGGCTACCTTGACGAAGCCCGCGATGTTGGCGCCGTTCACGAGGTTGCCGGGCGTGCCGTACTTCTCGGCCGTCTCGTAGCAGTTGCGGTGGATGGAGATCATGATTTTGTGCAGTCTGTCATCCACTTCCTCGCGCGTCCAGGAGATGCGCGCGCTGTTCTGGGACATTTCCAGACCAGAGGTTGCCACGCCGCCCGCATTCGCAGCCTTCGCCGGACCGTACAGAATCTTGGCATCCAGGAACAGCTTCGTAGCTTCCAGCGTGCTTGGCATGTTCGCGCCTTCGGCCACCAGCTTGATGCCATTCTTCAGCAGGTTCGCCGCATCCTTCGCGGTGATTTCATTCTGCGTGGCACTGGGGAATGCGCAATCGGCTTTGATGTTCCATAGCGGATTGTGCTCCAGCTTCACGTCGGTGGGCATGAAGATCGCTTTCTTGTAGCGATCCGAATAATCGCGAATGCGGCCGCGCTTCACATTCTTCAACTCCAGGACATAGGCCAGCTTCTCGCGATTGATGCCGTCCGGATCGTAGATCACGCCATTCGAATCGGACACGGTCAACGGTTTCGCCCCCAAGTCGAGCAGTTTCTCGATGGTGTACTGGGAGACGTTGCCGCTGCCCGAAACCAGGCAGAGCTTGCCTTCCAGCTTATCCTTTCGGCTCTTCAGCATTTCTTCCGCGAAATACACGCAGCCATAACCAGTCGCTTCCGGACGAATCAACGATCCGCCCCAGTTCAACCCTTTGCCCGTGAGCACGCCGGTGAACTCGTTCCGCAGCCGCTTGTATTGCCCAAATAGGTAGCCGATTTCGCGCCCGCCCACGCCGATGTCGCCGGCTGGAACGTCCGTGTCCGGCCCGATGTGCCGCTGCAGTTCGGTCATGAAGCTCTGGCAGAAGCGCATCACTTCATTGTCACTCTTCCCTTTCGGATCGAAATCCGAACCGCCCTTGCCGCCGCCCATGGGCAGCGTGGTGAGCGAATTCTTGAATACCTGCTCGAACGCCAAGAACTTCAGAATGCCGAGGTTCACCGATGGATGGAAGCGCAGCCCGCCTTTGTAAGGCCCGATCGCACTGTTCATCTCGATCCGGAAACCACGGTTCACCTGCACCGCGCCTTGGTCGTCGACCCAGGGCACGCGGAACATCAGGACGCGCTCCGGTTCCACAACCCTGTCGAGAATGCGGTTGGATTGATACTCAGGATGCTTCGCCAGGACTAACCGTAGCGAATCAAATACTTCTCGAACCGCCTGATGGAATTCAGGCTCGGCCGGATTCTTCGCCTTCACGCTGATCATTACGTCTTCAATGTAGTCGCCCGGAGCTTTGATTCCGGGCGATGTCAGAGTGCCAGAAGTCATAGTCCTACCTCCGTAGGTACATCAATTATTAAACCGCTCTCATTCTGCTCTTCTCTCCCCAACAAACAAGGACCCGCAACACCCCTTGTGGTGACGCTTGTCACGACTTGATCATGCCTTTGAATCATGCAGTTACAGCGCAGTGAGGCTCCCGGATTTTAAGCTTGCAGAGGCGGCAACGCCGGTCGGTTGAGTGCAACCGACTCAGCCCCTTCGAAAAGAATACGCCTTCCTCGCCTCTGACGAACAAAAATGATTGGGAGAGCGGAGGGGAGCAATTCCCCTTCCGGAATAGGAGAGCCAATCCTCGGATTCACGCTGGTCGTCTTCTGCGGCAGTCTTCACAAACACCATAGATTTGGAAGGTGTGACGGGTTGTAGCGTAATTGTGTCTGTGTCCGATTTCCTTCTCCAGTTGCTCCACCTCGCGGGAAAAAAACTCCACCGAACTGCCGCACTCGGTGCAGACCATGTGGTGATGGCTGCGCCGGTTGTATTGATGCTCAAACCGGGCGATCCCATCGTGGAAAGCGACCTCGCTGGCCAATCCACACTCGGCAAGCAACTTCAGTGTGCGGTAGACCGTGGTGTAGCCGATGCCCGCATCCTTCTTTTGTACCAGGCGGTGTAGTTCGTCGATGGAAAGATGGTCGCGGGTTTCCAGGAACGAACGCAAAATCGTATCCCGCTGCGCCGTTTGTTTCAGGCCAACGCGCTTGAGATGCTGGTGAAGAATGTCCTGCGCTTCGCGCACCATCTCGCGCGAGATGGAAGGCTGGTCATCAATGCGCTTCTGCAACATGAATGGTCAGGATAGCACCCGCATCTTGAAAACAAAATTCATTTTCAAGGGAAGCAGCGGGGCGGTTTTCGGTGTTTATCCGTCAGAATTGTGCGCGAGTGACCAGTCCTTTTTCGGAGCCTGGAGTGACAGCATGCTCATGGACCTGTGTTTTCTTTTGGATTACACCGCTGGGGAACGTCAAAAGTGGTACGAGTGGCTCGGGGCAACACGGCGAGCAAGTTTTGAAGATCAGTGCCGATCCACACGGCGATGGCCGGTTTGAAACTCTGGGTGATTTGGTGAGGCATATTTTCTCTGCCGGGAAACGTTCCGTTGAGAGGCCTTCGGGCCGGCCGTTAACTCATACGGCCTCCGTACCGAACGACAACATCGAAGCATTCTTTCCATTCGGTGAACAAAGCTGGAAGCAATTCCAGGAATTCGTTGCCGCCTTCCCTGCCCAGGACTGGGACGTCCCGAACGATTACAAGATTATGAACTATTCTTTGCGAGCCACAAAAAGAAGATTGGGATGCATACCCTGATGCACGAAACCCGGCACTGGGCGCAAATTGCCACCTGGTTGCGCTTGAACGGCTGATGAGCAAGCTTCACGATTTTATTGCTAGCCCGGTAATGGGCGGAGGGTTTGGACCTCGGTAATTAGAGAGAGCAGTCACCCTCCGCTCCGAAGGCTGCTCAATCTAAGTCTTCGATTCTCCAACAGAGCGGAGGACGCGTCTCCCGGGCCCGCTCGCGATTCCTCGCTTCCTGGCGCTTTCGCATTTGTGCCGCAGGCCCATCTCCCCCTAGAATCAAGCTGCCCATGAGTACCTTCACCGCTGCTGGTGCCACTGCTTCACAACGTTCGAATGCGCTACGCGTTTTCCTCTGGATGTGCTTAATCCTGGTCGTCGTTATCGTAGGCGCAATCGCATTCGTTTTTTGGGTCGCTCGATCTGCCCTGCCCCAGCTTGACGGAAATCTTCTTGTGAGAGGTTTGTCGGGGCCTGTGAAAGTCACCCGAGACGCGCACGGCGTTCCCGCGATCGAGGCCGCGAGCTTGGAAGATTTGTTCTTCGCTCAGGGCTACGTCACGGCGCAAGACCGGCTCTGGCAAATGGACATGATGCGGCGTTTCGGTGCGGGAGAGCTGTCTGAGATTCTCGGCGAAGACACGCTCAAGATCGACCGCGAACAACGCATCCTTGGATTGCGCGCGGCGGCGAGGAAGTCTCTTGGCTTGGCGAGCCCGCGCGACCGTTCCTACTATGACGCATACGCGCACGGCGCAAATGCATTCATAGAAGCCCACGCACACTCGCTGCCCATTGAGTTCCGCCTGCTGAAGTATCGGCCGAAGCCGTGGCTCGCAGAAGATTCCATTGTCATCGCGAACCAGATGGTGAAAGATCTCAACTTCTACACATTCAGAGACGCGATCACTCGGGAGAGAATTCTTTCCAAGCTGGGCCCTGAGCTCACCGCAGACCTGTATGTGAATCGATCCTGGCATGATCGTCCCCCCACCGTTATGCGCGAAGACGTTAACGATCAGCCCCCCCAGGGCGATTCCGATAAAGATAGGGATAAAAATAAAGAGGATGAAGACGATGACGACGATGATTCCGGTCCGGACAATGCAGTGACCGAGCGGATCCATGGTCTTGAGATCTGGGCACAGCATTCCCCGGAAGCGGTGAACGGATCGAATGACTGGGTAGTTTCCGGAGTTCACACCGTTACCGGCAAGCCGCTGCTCTCAAACGATATGCATCTTGGTCATCAGATGCCCAACCTGTGGTACGAAGCCCACCTCAAGTCGACCAACCTGGATGTTGTCGGCGTCACCTTGCCAGGAATGCCGTACGTGATCGTGGGCCACAATCAACGAATTGCGTGGGGGTTCACGAACGTCGGGCCCACCGTGGCGGACGCATTCATCGAAAACTTCAATGCGGACGGCGCCTATCAAACGCCGCAAGGCTGGCAACGGCCGGAGCAGCGCACCGAGGTCATTCATGTTAAAGGAAGCCCGGACGTCACCGTTGATGTAAAGATCACGCGGCACGGTCCCATCATCAGCGAGATCATTCCGGCCGAGACGCGGCCGGTGGCGCTGCGCTGGACTCTTTACGACGGTCTCCACATGCCATTTTTCGATGTCGACGCGGCGCAGAACTGGGAGGAATTTCGCAAGGCATTTTCGCAACTCGACGCGCCCGGACAGAATGTTGTCTATGCCGACGTGGATGGCAACATCGGTTACCAGGCAACTGGCCACGTTCCCATTCGCGCCGCCGGCGATGGCAGTCTTCCTGTGAGCGGTGCAGACGATGCTCACGGGTGGACGGGATATATCCCTTTCGACAAAATGCCCAGTATTTACAATCCTCCGTCCGGAGTGATCGCGACTGCGAACGGACGCATTACACCCGATGGTTATCCGTATTCCATCAGCGCTGAATGGGAGGCACCCTGGCGGACGGCACGGATTTATCACGTCCTGGAATCTGGAAGAAAATTTGCCGCAGCCGACATGCTCGCTCTCGAGAACGATGTCCAGTCGGAGAATGATTTGTTCGCGGCGGAACGCTTTGTGTATGCCGTTGACCACGCCGCAAAGCCCTCGGCGCGGACGAAACAGGCTGCGGATCTTATGCGCAACTGGGACGGCCGCATGCTGGGCTCCGCCGCCGCACCCACGCTTGCCGTGCGCTCCGCTCGTGAGTTGACGCGATTGCTGCTCGAACCGCGTCTGGGCGCCGCGCCGGAAGATCCCAAGCAGCAGGAAATGACCTTGAACTGGAAGTCCTACGCCTGGGAGATGCACACGGTGTGGCTACAGAACGTAATGCTGCACCAGCCCAAGCGATGGTTGCCGCAACCGTATCCCAATTACGACGACCTGCTGACCGCCGCAGTAGAAGCCGCAGTGGACAGTCCAGAAGCACCAAAGGATCTGGCAGCGTGGCACTGGGGCGAAGTCAATGCAGTCGAGATTGAGCACCCGATCTTAAGCAAAATCCCGCTGCTCCGACGTTGGACCGCCCCGGGAACGAAGGAACAATCCGGCAGCGGCTACACGGTGAAAGCCGTGACTCGCCATCACGGGCCGTCGGAACGGTTCACCGCGAACCTTGCAGACCTTGACCATTCCACCTTGAACACAGTGACTGGCCAGGGCGGAAATTTTCTCAGCCCTTACTACATGGACCAATGGAAAGCCTGGTATGAAGGCTCGACTTTCCCGTTGCCTTTCACGCCTGACGCCGTCGAGAGCACCGGCCGCCACCACCTGGTTCTGCAAGCTGCCAAATAGAACCGAATGCGAATCAGAAGAAATCGACAGCCTTGACGTCTGTGATCACACCGGTGACGATGATTGTGCCATTCGAAATATAGTCATTCAGCAGTAAACTATCGATCGTCGTGTCGTAGACCCGCAGGTTCCCTCCTTCGGCAACATACTCTACATACCGGCTGGTAAAACTCTGCAGGCCGGTTACGTCTCCGTTATCGGGCGGAATCGTTACACTTCCATTCGTGGTGTTGTAGATGGAGAGACACCCGCGCACTTCTCCGGTGACATTATTGACGTTGCCAATATTGGTGCAAGTATGAGAGCCGACGAAAAGTTGACTGCCGAGCCCCATATCGATGCGGTCATGATAGCCATCCGTAATAACGGCACTGCCAGTAACGGTCATCGAACCCGTGTCCACGATGTCGAGACGACCGCAGGTTGCAGCCGCGGTGGTTTCACCAGTACAGCCATTGTTAGCCGTGCTGGGAGAAAAACCCGCCACGTAGAGAGTCGTACCGTTCAGCAATCCGATCGTTGCGCCATCGACGGGAACCGACGCTCCCAGACTTGGAGGCGTGGTCGCCAGATTCAGAACCTGCACGCTGGCCTGCGTCCCTTGACACTCCGCTCCGCAATTCAAGATATAGGCGATGCCACCATCGCTGCTGAAGACCGCGTTTACCGGACGACAACCTGTACACAAGGGGACAATGAACGTGACCGGGTTGCCGCTGGTTTCGAGAGCCGGCGAAACCACCGTCACGTTATCCGAATCGTTGCTGAAAACCAGAAGTTGGCTTCCCCCCGGATTCGATACCACCGTCTGCGCATTGGGAACGCTGATCGTCGCGCGGATGTTCCCGCTCGTCAGATCCATCTCGATTACAGCTCCGGGCGAAGTTCCAATCAGGGGAGCCGTCGGCACTGCCGCATAGCCAACGCCGGACTGCGGCGCAACGATGCTGGTCGTGGGACCAGGCAGTTGTATGCTGCCCGTCGACGTCTCTTTGGCCGTGCTGACGACGTCCACCTTGTTCGAAATCGAATCGACAGCCAAGAGAGTGGCTCGTTCCGGAGTTGTCACCATCAGCCCAGGAGAGCCCCCCGTGCTCACTTCCCCTCTACCCACCGTATCGTTGTAGCCGTTGACGATAATCAGGCCGGCCGCTGCTGTGGGGCTGGAGGCGCTTTGGGAGGCGAAAACGCGCTCGGTCAGCCCGCTCGGCGGCTTGGTTACGTTCACTGCCGAACCGCAGGAAACGAAGCTAAAACTGGCCAGCACCAGCGCGACCGGCAAAAGAGCGGATTTCTTCAAACGGCAAGCTCCTAACTGCAGCAAAATTAGAGATTTACGTGCGAAATAGCGGATTATAGCAGAGCCCCGGAGAGAACACTTGCACCGCCCTTGTAAAACCGCGCCTTCATTCATTCATCATTTCGTCAGATGCAGGAATCTCTATGCATCTTGTATCCTCCAAATATGGCGGATGACATTCGTAAGCGGATCAGGCAGTCCCCGGTTCTCTGCGACGGTGCGATGGGAACCCTGCTGTACTCCAAAGGTGTCTTCATTAACCGCTGCTATGACGAGCTGAACCTCTCGCAGCCAGATCTGATTCGTGCGATTCATCACGAATATCTGCAGGCTGGCGCCGAAATTATTGAGACCAACACCTTCGGGGCGAACACCTTCCGCCTCGCCCGGCATAGCCTGGCGGACAAAGTTCGAGACATGAACCGGATGGGCGCGCGCCTCGCGAAGGAAGCCGCCAAAAGTTTCGATGTATGGGTCGCGGGATCGGTTGGCCCATTGGGAACAAGAATCGAACCCTTGGGAAAAACCTCATTCGAGGAAGCCCGGCAGGCGTTCCGTGAACAGATCGCTGCATTGGCGGAAGGCGGCGTCGATCTGCTCATCCTCGAAACCTTCGGTTACCTTGAAGAGCTTCATCAGGCCATGATGGCCGCCAAGGACGTCGGAGCAAAACTGCCCTTGGTCGTGCAGGTCACGATCGATGAAGAGGGCAACTGCCTGGATGGTTCCGATCCGGAGACCTTTGCGCCTCGGCTCGAGGAGTGGGGCGCGGATGTAATCGGCTGCAACTGCAGTGTGGGTCCCGTGGCCATGCTCGATGCCATTGAGCGCGTGCGGGCCGTCACCGCCCTTCCTCTGGCCGCGCAGCCGAACGCCGGCATTCCGCGCTCGGTGGAGGGCCGAAATATATACTTGTGCTCCCCCGAATACATGGCAAGTTATGCGCGCAAGTTTGTGGCGGCCGGCGTGCGCATCGTCGGCGGATGCTGCGGAACCACACCTGACCACATCCGCGTGATGAAGTCTGCTCTTCGCGTCGGCGAGGCCAGAGGAAAAACCGCTTCAGCCCATGTCGCGGGGGGCGCGCCGCCGCCTAAAACGGCCCCCACACAATCCTTGGACGAACGCTCCCTTCTGGGCGCAAAGCTGTCTCGCGGAGAATTCGTCACCATGGTAGAAGTGGTTCCTCCCAAGGGAACGGATATCCGCAAAGAGTTAGAAGGCTCGCGCTTCCTGAAATCCGTGGGCGTGGATGCGGTCAATATCCCCGACAGCCCTCGCGCTTCCGCGCGTATGAGCAATCAGGCACTCTCACTGCTGGTGCAGCGTGAAGCCGGGATCGACGCCATTCTGCACTACACCTGCCGCGACCGCAATGTGCTGTGCATCCAGAGTGACCTTTTGGGAGCGGCCGCGGTTGGGATCAAGAATCTGATCTGCATCACGGGTGATCCGCCAAAAATGGGCAACTATCCCGACGCCACGGCCGTGTTTGATGTCGACGCCATCGGCTTGGTCAATATCGTTCACAACTTGAACCGGGGGCTCGACCTCGGCGGCAATCCCATCGGGACGGGCACCGGCTTTGTAATCGGCGTCGGCGCGAATCCGGGGCTCACCGACCTGGACGAGGAGATCCGGCGATTCGAATACAAAGTGGCGGCCGGCGCCGAGTACGCCGTCACGCAACCGGTTTTCGATATTCGCTTGCTGGAGAATTTTCTGCGGCGCATCGAGCACTGTCGAATTCCGATCATAGCCGGGATCTGGCCCCTGGTTAGCGTGCGCAACGCTGAGTTCATGAAAAACGAGCTCCGGGTTTCTGTCCCCGACGCGATTCTCGAACGCATGGCCCGCGCCCAAACGCCGGAGGCCGCCAGAGCTGAAGGGGTGGCCATTGCGCGCGAAATGCTGATCGCAGTCCGAAACACGGTCCAAGGGGCCCAGATTAGCGCGCCGCAAGGACGTTACAGCTCGGCGGTCGACGTTCTTGAAGCCTTGGGAACGAATACCCCCGCTTCGGCATGAGATTTCCCATTGTGATACACGAAAGTGCATTTTCACCAACTATTTACAATAAAAGACTAGACATCCTGCGCGATTCGTTGCATTACAATAAGAGATGGAGCGAAACCCCGTTGGCCAAATTTGAAGATTGTCTTCAGCGACTGGAAAGGATTGTCCAGGAACTGGAAAAGGGAGATGTCTCTTTAGAAACGTCTCTCACCCTTTTTGAAGAGGGGATGAATCTTTCAACCGCCTGCCGCAAGGAATTGGAGCAGGCGGAAGGCAAGGTGGAAATCTTGCTGAAGAAGAATGGGAAGCTCCAGGCCGAAGCGTTTGAACCTCTGACGGAAAAGGCGCCCGCCCGCAAGTAGGTCGTCGATCCGTATGGGTACAAGGTTGTAAATGTCTGTGGAGTCGAGGTTCCGATCCCTCCCCGCAGCCCTAATCCGCCGTTGTTGACGGTTTTATGTCAGGAGGATCTATGGGCGTTAACGTAGTAATTCTGGAAACCGATCCCAGAGTCGCACAGTCTCTGGCCGGTAAACTCTCTTCCCACTTTCACGCAGTTCACCTGACTCATTCGGGCGACGAGCTTCGCGAACGTGTGGTCAAGAGCCGTCCTGAAGCCGTTGTTGTCGACGTGGAATACTCTCGCCTCACCGACGTGCGAAGCCTGCACGACGATTTTCCCTCGATGCCGATCGTGTGCACCCATCGCATACCGGACGAGCAGTTGTGGGTCGAAGCGCTGGATGCTGGCGCCAGCGACGTATGCCGCTCCGATGAAGCACAAAGTGTTCTCAGCTCGGTTTTGCGCAGCATGGCGATGGCACAGGGCACCGCAGCGTAAGACCAGCCGAAGTCTTTTGCAGTCAGGACGCCGCGAGGCGTCCTGTTCTTTTCCTTCCCAAATCATTGTCACTTGATTCACGCTCCTCCCGCAGCACTGCACTCCCGCCGCTTGTTATACTCACTGCTCAATGCTGCAAGAGACTCTCGAGCAAGGGCAGGCGCGCACGGACTCGGCTCTCGACCGTCTGATTCCGCTCGAAACCCGGTGTCCAGTTTCCATTCACAAAGCCATGCGCCACAGCGTATTCGCCGGCGGCAAGCGGCTCCGGCCCATCCTGTGTATGGAGGCCGGCCGCATGGTCTCCGGCGCGTTGCCCACAAAGATCGAGGAACTGGGAGCGGCGCTCGAAATGCTGCACACCTATTCGCTGATCCACGACGATCTTCCCGCCCTCGACAACGACGATCTGCGACGTGGCCGTCCTACTTGCCATAAAGTGTTTGGCGATGCCATTGCGATTCTTGCCGGAGACGCGCTGCAAACCCAGGCCTATGAGGTTCTCGCGCGTCTCGAATGCCCGGCGGAGGCGCGCGTCAAGATTATCGAGGAAATCGCGCGCGGCACCGGCACACTAGATGGCATGATTGGAGGTCAGGTCGTGGATCTGGAGGCCGAGCATACTCAGCCGACGCCCGCAATGCTGGAGTACATTCATCGCGCGAAAACCGCCGCGTTGATCACCGCCAGCCTGGTGAGTGGTGGAATCTACGCGGGCGCCACCGGCATCGAGATTAAGAAACTACGATCCTTTGGGCATTCGATTGGCCTCGCCTTTCAGATTGTGGACGATGTGCTGGACGTAACTCAAAGTTCCGAGCAGCTGGGCAAAACCGCTGGCAAGGATACCGCGGCGCAGAAGGCTACCTACCCTGCACTTTTTGGAATCGAAGAATCCGAGCGCAAAGCAGATTCGCTGGTGAATGCTGCGTTCGAAGAGTTGGATAGCTTCGGCGAGCGGGCTGAAAGGCTGAAGGAGTTGGCTCGGTATCTGGTGGAACGGAAAAAATAGAAGCAGAGCTCGGTTCAGGGCTTCGCCTGTGGTGAAGGAAATTTCGGCACACCGGCTGATCGTGCGCGACAAAATCCCAATAGCGAAGGAAATCTAGACTGACATGTCCACACCTTCCCTCGACATTCTGGCCATCGCCGCACACCGCGACGACGTTGAGCAGACCTGCGGCGGCACGCTGCTGAAAATGGCTCAACGCGGCCAAAGCACCGGCATTCTCGATTTGACCCAAGGGGAATTGGGCACCCGCGGCACAGCCGAAGATCGTGCACGGGAGGCCGCCGATGCGGCAAAAATTCTTGGTGCCGGTTGGCGGCGGGCTCTTGATATCCCGGACGGCCGCGTCGAAAACACCTGGGAGAACCGGCTGAAGGTGGCAAGTGTGATCCGCGAGACTCGCCCGCGTGCGGTGATCCTGCCTTACTGGAAGGGACGGCATCCCGATCACTACACCTGTTCCACGCTGGGATACGAGGCGTGTTTTCTTGCAGGACTGGCGAAATTACCTCTCAACCTTCAGCCGTCCGCCGTCAGCCAACCCAACTCCACCGCCGACAACGTCGAAGCGCTCGCTCCTCATCGGCCATTCAAAATAATCTACGCCACGCTTTACTACGACGTGCGCCCCACGTTCGTGGTCGACATCAGCCAGCAGTTCGAACAAAAGTTCGCCTCCATCCTCGCCTACAAATCGCAGTTCAGCGATCAGACCGCCGGAAAGGATCTGTTCCCTGCTCACCACGAAATTCATGCGCGCGTCGAGTCGATGGCGCGATTCTACGGCGCCCTGGGCGGCGTAACTTACGCCGAGCCTTTCCTGCAGAAAGAAGTCGGACTGGTAGAGGATCTGCTGGCGATTCCCGTCAAATCGATTTAATCGTTCGGAGTTTGCTGTATCCCGCGTGAGGTGTCATCCCGAAGCGAGGGACCCTTGGTGTTTGTCTGCACCATCAAGAAGTTTTCGTCCCAAGCGATCGATCTTATGTCTTTGCTAGCGGCGGCAATACTTTTTCCACGGCCTCACTTCTTCCACGCCACCGCCAGCCCATCCCGAATCGGCAGGATCGTTGTGAAAAAATCCGGCGAGTTGTAAAGCAATCGGTTGAACTCCAGGATGGCCTTGGTGTGCGCTTCCTTAGGATTCTTCTCCGCGACCCGCCCGCTCCACAAGACATTGTCGGTGACGAACAAGCCACCCTTGCGCAAACGTGGTGATACCAAACGCAGAACGCGCGGATAATCCTCTTTATCCACATCGTTGAAAATAATGTCGAACTGCTGCTTCTCCTCCGAGAGAACTTCCAGAGCGTCTCCCGTGTGCAGCGTGATGCGATCGGAAACGCCGGCTCGATGGAAGTATCCCCGAGCCCGTTCAGCATTCTTGTAATCACCATCGGTGTAGACGACGCGACCTTTTTCGCCCACCGCCTGCGCCCACCAGATGGTCGAATATCCAATCGCAGATCCCAGTTCAAACACCGTCTTGGCATTGATTATCAGGGCGAGTTGCTGAAGCACGCGTGCCACCGCGGGCCCAACGATGGGCACGTCATGCTGCGCAGCGTACTCTTCCATCTCCACCAGCACGTCGTCACGCTTCGGAAGCATCGAATACAGATAGTCATCGACCGGACCGGCAGTGGTGAAGTTATAGTGCCGCCACCCCGGCTTGTTTTCTTTCTTCGATTTTTCAGCGGCCACTTTTCCTCGTAAACGTTGATGGTTGTTCATCTCAGTCGCGCACCGTCACGCCCGGCTTCATCGTCAGAATCTCCAGGTTCGGCACCAGCCGTTTCAATTCGGCGGGACTTCCCGTCAGGACCGGGAAGGTGCCGAAATGCATCGGGATCACGGTTTTCGGTTTAAGCAGGTTGCAGCCGTAAGCCGCTTCGCGAGGTCCCATGGTGAAATGATCGCCGATGGGCAGCATCACAATTTCAGGTGCATAGAGCTCGCGAATGATCGCCATGTCTCCGAACACGTTCGTGTCTCCAGCGTGGTAGATCTTGACGCCATTCTCAAATTCGACAACGTATCCGCAAGCTTCGCCGCCGTAGATAAGCTGGTCGCCATCCTGAATGCCACAGGAGTGGTCGGCGTGCACCATGGTCACCTTGATATCGCCAATTCTCTGCGTGCCACCCTTGTTCATCATGGCGATTTTCTTGGCGCCCTTCTTCTCCAGCCATCCGCATAATTCAGGGATGCCGACCACCTGCGGATTGTGCTCCTTAATAACCTCCACGGCGTCTCCAATGTGGTCGCCGTGACCGTGAGTAATCAGAAGGGTATCCACTTTTTTCACCTTCTTGTCCGACGGAGGACATGCGGGATTGTTCATGATCCAGGGATCGATGATGACGGTGTGTCCGCCGGGCGTTTCGATGCGAAATGTCGCATGGCCCAGCCACGTAAGTTGAATGCCCTTCAATTTCATTGAAGATAGCTCCGGCCGCTGCTGCCCTCGCAATAAATTTGCCCGACCAACGACTCCGGCGTGGGCTGCGGCTGAACTTTAGTTTAATATGAAACGCCATGACAGAACTCAAAGTGCTAATTTCGCGGGAGCAGATTACAAAACGAGTCGAAGAATTGGGCGCGGACATCACTCGGGATTTCGCTGGCCAGCCCGTGATTCTCGTCGGCGTACTGAAGGGCTCAGCGATTTTTCTAGCCGATCTGGCCCGCCAGGTAAACCTGGATGCAACTTTTGATTTTGTCGGTATTTCCAGTTACGGCAACCGCCCCAGCCCAACCCAGGAACTCCAGAGTGGATGGGACTCCACCGGCGAAGTGAAGCTGACCAAAGATGTAGACCAATCCATGAAAGACAAAAATGTGATTGTCGTGGAAGACATTCTGGATACTGGACTGACCCTCACAGTCTTGAAGAAGCTACTGCTGGCGCACCAGCCGCGATCCCTCAAGATCGCTGCCCTTCTTGACAAGCCCTCCCGTCGCAAATTGCCCCTGCAGGGTGACTACGTCGGCTTCACGATTCCAGACGAGTTCGTCGTCGGCTACGGCCTCGATTACGCCGAGCGCTATCGAAACCTCGCGGATATCTGCATCGTTCCGCGGGAGTAAACCAGCCCTGAGTGCCGGGGCAGTACTCTCTGGCTCCCTACGGCGCCTCGAAGACCTTTCCTCTCGGTACTGGGTACTTAAACCACGGCTGCTATCATAGAAAAAATATGGAGTCCGTTCTGAGCGAGACTGAAAATCATCTGCCGGTTGAGCCACTGCTGCTGGAAGTCGCCGACGTACTGGCAACGTCGCTCGACCTCGATACCACTCTGCGCCGCGTTGCCGAGGTCGTGCGCAAAGTCATCGACTACGAGATCTTCGCGATCCTTCTCATCCACGAAAAGACTCAGGAATTGCGCTTCCGCTTTCAGGTGGGATATCCGGAGAAATTCGCGGAGCGGGCTCGGGTCAAGGTAGGCGAAGGCGTGACCGGCCAGGCGGCCCAGTTACGGCAAGCCGTCCTGGTGGATGACGTCACGCAGGATCCAACCTACATCGCCGCCGTGCCCAACGTGCGCTCGGAATTGGCTGTCCCGCTCATCACCAAGAATCGAGTGATTGGCGTGATCGATCTCGAAGCGCGGGATCCCGGCTACTTCAACGAGGAACACAGCCGCCTGCTCACCCTGGTCGCGTCGCGCATCGCTGGCGGAATCGAGAACGCACAACTATACACGCGCACCACCCGGCAGGCCCGCATCCTGTTATTGCTCAACGAAATTGCGCGGGAGTTGTCGTCCATTCTGAATCTCGATGAACTGTTGAACCGGGTCGCGGAGTTGCTTCGGCGATTGATCGATTATCAGATGTTCAGCATCCTTCTCCTCGATTCTTCCGGCGAAAAGCTCCAGCACCGCTTCTCCCTGCGCTTCCGCGAAAATATCCACCTCAAGCACGAGGTCCCTCTGGGCCGCGGGCTTGTCGGTGCTGCGGCTCAAAGCGGACAGGCCGTCCTGGTGCCCGACGTAAGCAAGGATCCGCGCTACATCGAGGGTAATCCTGAAACGCGCTCGGAACTGGCCGTGCCTCTGATCTATAAAGACAAAGTGATTGGAGTGCTCGATCTGGAGCACACGCGGCGTGGCTTTTTTACCGACGATCACCGCCGCACCATGATGACTCTGGCAGCGCAGGTCGCGATTGCAATCGAAAACGCGCGGCTCTATGAGGAGATCGCCCGTCAGGAACGCCGCCTCGAGCGCGATTTGGCGCTCGCACGGGAATTGCAAACCCGCCTGCTGCCGCAGACTCTTCCCAAGTACGCGAATCTTGAGCTAGCGGCGAAGTTTGTGCCGGCGCGCGCCATTGGCGGAGATTTGTACGACTTTATTCCTTACTCGCTTTCACGGCTGGGAATCGTGATCGGCGACGTCAGCGGCAAAGGCGCGCCAGCCGCAATTTATGCCGCTCTGGTGAGCGGAATACTCCGCTCCCACGCCCCCATCGAGCCCGGTCCTGCCGAGATGCTCCGCGCGGTCAACCTTTCTCTGGCCGAGCGTCGCATTGAAGCGCAATTCGTCTCCCTGATTTACGCCGTTTGGGACGATGAGCATCGAACTCTCTTGGTGGCGAATTCGGGCTTGCCGCGCCCAATCCACGTGCACGGGGGCAAGAATCACGTCATCGAGGCCACCGGCCTTCCGCTGGGACTTTTTGATGACGCGAATTATGACGAGTTCCGTTTCAAGATGAAGCCGGGAGATATGTTTGTTCTCTTCAGTGACGGAATCCTTGACGCGCGGAACCGCCGCGGAGAATTATTTGGCCGGGGCCGCGTAGAACAGCTGATCGCCGAGTGCGTTGGCAAATCGGCGGACTGCGTGGTCGAAACTTTGTTTAAGGCCGTGGCCGAGCACTCCGCGGGAGCGGAGACCTTCGACGACCAAACGGTGGTCGCGATCAAAGTCAAGGATGGCACTGCTTCCACTTCTGCGAAACGAAGATGAACCGACGCAGCGAACTACCCGACATTGAGCGGCCGCCGGGATTTGTCTTCCGCGAACGGCGTACCGGTTTTCTCCGCCGGGACGATACGGTCGCGTTGTTTTGCGAGGACGTCCCCCTCAGCAAGCTGGCAGAGCGTTATGGCACGCCTCTTTACGTTTACTCGCAGACGGCGATCCGGCGGCGCCTTGCGGCTTTTGAAGAGGCATTTCAGCATGTCCCTCACACCATCTGTTATTCCGTAAAAGCGAATTCGAACTTGAATATCCTCCGGCTGCTGGCACGCGAAGGGTGCAGCTTCGATGTCGTTTCGGGCGGCGAATTGGAGCGGGTGCGGGTTGCCGATCGTCGGGCGGTCAAGAAAATAGTTTTCTCGGGCGTAGGAAAGTCTCGCGAAGAGATGACCGCTGCGCTCAAGGCCGGCATCCTTCTCTTCAATGTCGAGAGCGAATCGGAGTTGTGGGTTTTGGCGGAATGCGCCACCCAGCATCGGACGCCAGCGCGCATTGCACTCCGGGTGAATCCAGACGTCGCCGCCGACACGCATGCCTACATCTCTACCGGGTTGCGCAAGCACAAATTCGGAGTGCCCCTCGAAAATGCTCGCGAGCTTTACGCCAAAGCATCGGGCGCGAAATATCTGAAGGTTTCAGGCGTCAGCGTTCATATCGGCTCGCAGATCACTGACGTTGCTCCTTTCGCGGAAGCCATGGATCGAGTGGCCGACCTGGTTCGAGTATTACGCGCGGATGGACATCGCATCGACTTCGTCGATACCGGAGGCGGACTTGGCATACCCTATCAGGAATCTGGCTTGAAGTTTCCCGATTGTGTTTCGCGTTACGCCAAAGCCGTAACTGGCCCATTGCGCGGACTGAATGTCCGCTTGCTGCTCGAACCGGGCCGGGCGATCGTCGGTCCTGCAGGCGCGCTGCTCACTTCGGTTCTCTACAGAAAAAAAAACGACGGAAAACTTTTCCTGGTGGTCGATGCTGCCATGAACGATTTGATCCGGCCGGCTCTGTACGGGGCACACCATGAAATCGTTCCCGTGGTTCCCAGTAAGAAGTCGCCGGCAAGGAAAGAGACGGTCGATATCGTCGGTCCGGTATGCGAGTCCGGCGATTTCTTCGCTCGTGACCGGACGCTGCCACACGTGGGAGAGGGCGATTTGCTTGCGATTCTCGACACCGGAGCCTACGGAATGGCGCTGGCGTCGAACTACAACTCGCGCCCCCGTCCTGCCGAAATCCTGGTTCGCGGGAAATCCGCCAAAATCATCCGGCGCAGGGAACACGTGCGCGAATTGTATGCGGCAGAATTGTAGATTGTTTGATTGCTGATCGTTGATTGCTGAATTGAAAAGCCCACGGAGTAGAGCCCTTCAATCGGCAATCCACCGTCACAAAATCAATCAGCGGTTTATCTCTCTCCCCACCTCAGCTTCGAACGAAGCACGTGGAAGAAATCATGATCGGTTCTGAACAGGCTCACGCGATGCTCCGACCGGCGGCACAGGACCCTGTCGCCGTCGCGCAAATCCAAACCCGGTTGGCCATCCAGACTCAGGTAAGCAACTTCCTCGTCACTGCGCAGCAGCAGTTCGACCACCGCTGAATCCGGCACCACCAGCGGACGATGCGTAAGCGAATGCGGAGCCACCGGCGTAATCACAAAAGCATTGACCGTCGGCATCATCACGGGTCCGCCCGCGGATAGAGAGTAAGCGGTCGATCCCGTGGGTGTTGCCACGATCATTCCATCCGCCCGGTAGCTGGAAACGAACACCTTATCAACGAACAGCTCGTAATTATTGAGGCGGGCCAGCGCAGTTTTATTGACCACAGCGTCGTTGAAAACCAGATAGCTTCCCAGAATCTGCTCGCCGCGCAGCAGATCGCATTGCATCAGCGAACGCTGCTCCACTGCAGCGCGTCCCTGCGCGATTTGATCGAGCATGGAAAAGAGGGACGAAAGCGGCACATCCGTCAGGAAGCCCAGCGAACCTAAGTTCACTCCGAGCAGAGGCACGTCGATCGGCGCGGTGGCGCGAGCGGCGGAGAGCAAAGTGCCATCTCCACCCAGCACTACCACCAGATCCAGCGGCCGCGATGACATTTGCGAGCGCAGCACTTCCTCTTCCCCGTTGGAATACTTGGCGGTCTCGGGATCGACGATCACCTCGTAACCGTGCGCGTGAAGCCATGCCAGCAGTTCGGGAACGGTGCCGGCTACCTCCGCACGCGCCGTACGGGAGATAATGGCCGCAAGCTTCTGCGACTTCGGTGTAGATGGAGATGAGGACATGGCAAACCGGGAAAGAAAGATTGTACAGAATTCGCCGCAAAAACCTTAATCGCAGCGCTCCGCTCGTAGTACGCGCGCAATTGAGTGGATCAGAACACTCCCCGCAGGAGAAATTCGCGGTTCCCTTCCGCACCGAGGATGGGTGAGTCGATCACGTCGGTGCGAGAGCAACCAAGCTCCATCAAAGTTGTTTTTACTTTTTCGACACACGCAAGCTGAGCCGCCTGATCGCGAACAATCCCTCCCTTGCCAACACGTTCCCTTCCAACTTCAAACTGAGGTTTGACCAGGACAATTACCTGCCGGCCGCAACGCCCTTCTCGAGGCGGGAAAGCCGCATTCACCACTGCAGGCAAAACCAGGGTAGCGGAAATGAATGCTACATCGACCACGATATAATCCACGATGTCGCCGATCGTTTCTCCTGTTACATAGCGCGCGTTGGCCTTTTCCAGGAGTCGGACGCGAGGGTCCTGCCGCAGTTTGAAATCCATCTGGCCATAACCGGTATCGATGGCGATGACGCGGGCCGCTCCATGCTGCAGCAGGCAATCGGTAAAGCCGCCGGTGGACGCGCCGACATCGAGGCAAATTTTCTCGTGGACATCGATGCTCCAGTGCTCGAGTGCGCGTTCCAGCTTGAGTCCGCCCCGGCCGACATATTTCAGATCTTCGCCAAGCAGGCGCACCACCGAGTCAGAGGAAACTTGAACGCCCGCCTTCTCGACCTTCTGATCGTTGACCAGGACTTTGCCCGCGATAATCAACGCCTGAGCGCGTTCTCGCGAGGGCGCGAGCGCACGGTCCACCAAAAGTTTGTCGAGTCTCAGTTTCCAGCTTCGCTCAGTCATCCGGAGTTTCCGCCGCACCGCAGTTTGCACTCACACCACGAAAGGGCCAGCACCCGCTTCAGTGCAAAATGCTGAACCTTCTCTCGCTGAATCACTTACGAAGATACAGCGGTCCTTTTCCACAGAATTATCCACGTTTTTGTTGAAAACTTTTTGCGCGCGCAGCCCAGACCAAGAGACCAGCACCACAAAAAAGAAAGCCGCCCGAGAAGGCGGCACCAAAAATATTTCGCGAGTAAATCAGCCGGCCACTTCTTCCAACAACTTCTGATCAATGTCGAAGTTGGAGTGCAGGTTCTGCACGTCGTCCTGATCTTCCAGCGCTTCCATCAGCCGGATCATGGTATTGGCCGCCTGCCCTTCGAGCTTGATGTAATTCTGAGGAATCATGGCGACACTTGAGGATGCGGGCTCAATCCCCGCCTTCTTTACGGCTTCAAGCACGGTTTCGAAAGCCGAAGGCTCAGTCAGGATTTCCCAATGGTCGCCATCGTCATTCAGATCTTCGCCGCCCGCTTCGAGAACGATGTTCATCAAGTCGTCCTCTTTTGCGGCGCTCTTGGGAATCACGATGTCGCCCTTCTTATGGAACATCCACGAGACGGCTCCGGCTTCGGCCATGTTGCCGCCGTTCTTGCCGAAGCAGTGGCGAATCTCGCTGACCGTACGGTTGCGGTTGTCGGTATTGATATCGAGCAGAATCGCAACTCCCCCCGGGCCGTAACCTTCGAGAGAAAATTCTTCGTAGGTGGCGCCCGGCAACTCTCCTGTGCCACGTTGAATTGCCCGCTTGATGTTGTCAGCCGGCATGTTCTCGGATTTCGCGGCGAGAATGGCACCGCGCAATCGTGGATTGGTGTCCGGATCGCCGCCGCCGTTCTTCGCGGCTATGCTGATTTCCTTGATAAGACGCGTAAAGATTTTGCCGCGCTTGGCATCGAGCGCGCCCTTTTTGTGCTTGATTGTGGCCCATTTTGAATGGCCAGACATGGCTAGACCTCCGATGTAAGGATCTGAATTGGCGCGGGATTCGAGGGAATCACAGGCTGCCTCGATCAATCTGCAGGCGAACCGGAATTATAACAGACATTCGCGCCCTGGTTCGGCGGTCTCGTCGATCATGAACAGCCCCAGAAGATCCGAGCAAGCCTCCGTTCTCATGTGGAAATCTGCCCCTAACGATCCCCCTTCCGTTATTGACTGCAGTGCCTGCGCGCCCCTAACATGCCTGCGGCGCGTCGTCCTTTGATGAATGGCCGCGTAATCGGTCACTACCAGGTTGGCGAAAAAATCGGCCCCGGAGCCATGGGCGAGGTCGATCGGGCGCGGGACGAGAGGTTGGGACGCGAGGTTTGCCGTGAAGCTGATTCAGCCACGCTCCCACGGCAACGCAGATCATCTTCGCCGTTTCGAGTTCGAAGCTCGCGCCGCCGGCCGCTCTCAACCATCCCAACATCGTCGCCATTGATGACGTCGCTCTCGACGACTTCTCTCCTTACATTGTCTCGGAATTACTCGCAGGCTAAACCCTGCGCACGAAATGTGCACAAGGCGCATTGCCGGTTCGCCAAACGGTCGACTGTTCGCTTCAGATCGCGCAAGGATTCATCGCGGCTCATGATCACCACTTGATTCATCGCGACATAAAACCCGAGAATTTATTTGTAACCACTGACGGCCGGGTGAAAATTCTGGATTTCGGAGTCGCTAAGCAGCAATCTGCTCGCGCCGAATCCCCTCGATCCTTGGGAAGACCTCACCACCATAACCCAGAGCGGTGCAGTCATTGGCACAGTCGCCTAGATGTCGCCCGAGCAACTGCGGGGTAAGGCCGTAGACCATCGCAGCGACATCTTCAGTGTAGGAGCGATTCTCTACGGGAGGCTGACCGGGCGGCGCGCATTTCTTGGCGATACCGAAGTCGCTACAATCACCGCCGTCCTGCGGGAAGACCCCCGGAGATCGATCTGGAGCAAGCCGGAATTCCCACCCTTGGAGCAAATGGTCCGGCATTGCCTGGAGAAAGATCCCGAACAGCGCTTCCAATTTGCGCGCGATCCGGGGTTCGCACTCCAGACCATATCGACTCTCACCGAAGTTCTTCGCGCGGCAAAACCGCGGTCTACTGATTTCCCAGCGAAGGTTCTGCCTTGGGCTCTGGCAGCACTGTTTCTCGTCGCGTTATTGCTGCTGGCCGGCAGCTCGTCGCACAGCCAACTTGCCAACCTGGTCTACCAGCCGCTTACCTTTCAGGAAGGCACAGTCGATTCGGCGCGCTTCACCCCTGATTTTCATTCCCCTCGGCTACGGCGCTGCCTGGAACAACAAACCGTTGCAACTTTTCTCCACGGTCGGAGATCCCATTCTGACTCAACCCCCATAAACGTCACAGACGCGGGATTGCTGGCAATTTCCAAGAGCGGCGAACTTGCCCTGGCCGTACATGGCTCGCCCATGACGCATCTCGAAATCGAAAACGGCACTCCTGCGCGAGCCCCTCTGGGCGGAGGTTCCCCAAGAGAAATCCTCGACAACGTGCCCTGGGCCGACTGGCGGGCAAAGGGCGAACTTGCGGTAGTCCACCACGTCGATGGCCGCGACCGCGTCGAAGATCCGATCGGTCACGTTTTGTAGCAGAGCAATGGCTGGATCACTCACATCCGGCTTTCTCCGCAGGCCGATAAAATCGCTTTCACCAATCACTCGTCGCTGTGGGATGATCGCGGCGCCGTTTACCTTCTGGATCTCGCTGGACAGGCAAGAATTCTTTCTCCGGAATACGACTCCACGGATGGTCTCGCCTGGACCCTCGACGGAAAGGAAATTTGGTGCAACGCCGCCCGAAGTGGCTACCCGCGCAGCCTGCTGGCGGTTAATCCCCAGGGGAAGCATTCGCGCCGTTCTGGCGATTCCTTTGGGGATGACATTGCAAGATTTTGCGCCGGATGGCCGGGTGCTCGTGAGCCTGGACTCCGAAGGTCTCGCCATGGCAACTTCGGAGCGTAAAGGCAAAGCCTTGGATATTTCCTGGCACGATTGGCACATCGCGAAAGATATCTCGCGCGACGGAAAATCCATTTTGTTTGAGGATGGAAGCGAGGCCGCGCCTGCTTTTATTTTATTCCGTCGTCATTCGCACTGGACGGATCCCCACCCATACAACTGGGAGACGGGAACGCAGGCGGCCTTTCCCCGGACGGCAAATGGGCAATCACAATTCTGTCCGGGAGCCCGGGGCGAATAACGCTTTACCCTGTCGGTCCCGGCGAACCCCGTACGAGTCCCGTGCCTGGCCTGGAACGCATACACAGTGGCTCCTCTCATTTTGTGGCGGACGGAAAGCGAATCACCATCCACGGGAACGAGCCAGGCCACGGCGTACGCTGCTATCTCGTCGATCTGAATCGGGACAAAATTGCTCCGGCCACTTCCGAAGGAATCACCGGCGGGTTGGTTTCGCCCGGCGGGCAGTACATTATCGCCAACGATGGCCCCATCCCCGCAGTCTATTTGATTGGTGGAAACTCCCGGCATCCCGTTCCGAGTCTCGAACCGGCTTTGTACCGATCCAATGGTCGGAAGAGAATGCGGGCGTTTACGGATATCCGTCTGGGCAGATTCCAACAAAGGTTGATAAAGTAAATTTAGTGACGGGCGAAAAGACGTTCGTACAAGATTTGAAACCTGAAACTACCCTGAGCTGTATGTAATTTCAGGATTGCGATAAGGTGGGGATGCAGGCTCGCCGTCTTTATCTGTCGGCCATCGCGCCCACCAGGGACTGAAAGATCTTCAGCCCATCGGTGCAGCCCAGTTCGGCTTCGGCGGACCGTTCGGGATGAGGCATCATCCCCACAACATTGCCACTTTCGCTGCAGATCCCCGCAATATTGTCGAGTGAACCATTCGGATTGGCCGAGCCCGAAATTTCACCTGCGGCAGTGGAATAGCGAAAGACAATGCGGTTGCCGCGGCGCAACTCCTCTAATGTTTCCTGATCGCAGAAATAATTCCCTTCCATGTGACCGATTGGAATCGTCAAAACTTCTCCTTGCGAACAAGCATTGGTAAAGGGCGTGAGCGCATTCTCCACCCGCACGTCCACCGCCCGGCAAACATATTTCAGACCGGTATTCCGCATAAGCGCCCCCGGCAAAAGGCCCGCCTCGCAGAGAATCTGGAAGCCGTTGCAGATTCCCAACACCAAACCTCCGCTTTCGGCAAATCGACGCACCGATTCCATCACCGGAGAGAATTTCGCAATCGCGCCAGTCCGCAGATAGTCCCCGAAAGCGAACCCCCCGGGAACAATAATGGCGTCGCAGTTCTCCAGATCGTGCGATTCATGCCAAAGGAAACACACGGGCTGTTTAGCAACGTTCTGAATCGTCCAGTAAGCGTCGTGATCGCAGTTCGAGCCGGGAAAGATGATGACTCCAAATTTCATCGCCTGTCCTTGATGTGGGATTTGTGGTCAGTTTACCACGCGTGGTTTGACTGAACCTGGTTTGATTCAATGCGCCGGTAGCGATGCGGCTTCGGCAAGACTAGCGAGTCAGTTCGCAGGCCGCTTAGCGCGAAACTTCAGACGGTCGGGTTGCCATCGCTCCCGCAGAAGCATGGGGTGGAACGCCTTTCGCTCTGACAATCGCCCAGTGCCACTCCTGATCGGGAAAGAGCGCAAAATTCAACTGCGTGCGGAACAGCGCAGTCGTGGATGGGGCGGCCGATCCCTTTACGTGCAACAGCAAAGTTACATCCGGCTGCTTCTGGGAAGAATCTTGCACCGGATGAGGAGCTCCCGCCGCCGCGGGCACCATCCGTGCACCGCCGTAAAAGGAGCTTGCATTCCCTGCTTCCGGACGCCGGAGAATGGTAAGACCGATCACAACTTCGCGCAGCTCCCATGCCGTCCCGTTATGCACCGAAACCTGCAGCGAGTCTCCGTCAATCGTAGCCGGCCCGTCCAGCTTCGCCAGCTCCTCAGGCGGCAATTCGTCGAACGAGATGGGATCGGAGAGGAGCGAACTCGTCTTCGCGCTGAAGCTGAGGCTGCAACTCACGTCAGGAGAGGAGACGTGAAAGCTCTTTGCCCCCGAGTCGAATGAGAACACCATCGTAGAACCGGCTGCGCGCCGCTTTTCGGCGTTCTCCACGACCTTGGGCAAATTGTCATTATCAATTACCCCTTCAGCCGGCTCAGCCTTCTTACGATAATTGCGCGCCACATCACCCAACGGAGTATCGTTCCCATCCTCTTGCGCGCGAACCAGCTGTGGCAAGGCCAACGCAAACACTCCTACGATCAGCAGGGCCTTCTTCATTCGATTTGAGGTCAATCCGCGCATCAGGAAGTCTGGAAACTCAGTGAGCGTCGAGTGCATACTGGTGCGAAAGGGTAGGACGAATCGCACCAAGCTGCGACTCACCATCACGCAGTCCTATCTTGATTGTATTTAGAGTCCGCGACGAAAGAGAGATAACTGCCGCAAACGGAAGTGCTAGACCTTCCGGATGTGCAGGAAGCATGGACCCGGGAAAGGCAGTGGGCGCGCGCTGACGAAGTGAAGCGCAACGGGACGCGCGCCCAAACCCTCTACAAAAGGCCCGAAGTGCGCAAACGAACGACCGGGTCAACTACGGCTTGCCGACGAAATATCCAGCGTGCCACCGCGAATCCCACTGCCACATAGCACAGATGCATGAGCCTCATATCGCACTCCCAAAACGATCGGATCACCGTCACCGCGGGGGAGGATCAGCATCACTATCGGCAAAATAGCAGTGGAGGCCACGCCGCACAAGGCACAACAGTGCCATCCGGTGGCACAGAAGTAATAAGGCAGTCCGGGAACTCTCTAGTGCGCGTCCATCTTTTCCGCTTCGCCGGCTCGCCCCGCAGGGGGAACCACGACTGTGGAAAGGCTGCCCTCCGCCGTTAATCTCTGAAACGCGGCCAGATCGCGGCGCTGCAAGTCGTCCCAGCGACCTAGCAACTCTCCGCTCTGCCGCTTCAATTTCTCGAACTCACGTTGTTCGGCCTCGGTGGGAGCCGAGTCGGCACTGCCAACATCCATCGCGAGGAAAGCAAGCTTGCCATCAATCTGCGGCGGGTAAGCCAGCGAATCTTCGTTGGCGCTGATGGTCAGGTTCACCAGCTGATCGCGCACCACAACCAGTTTCTTCTCCAGATCATCGGCGGATGACGCAATCGTCTTCGTACTGGCGTTCTCCGGCAACCTCCGTTTCAGCCCCGCCACTTGCGAACGCACATCCTGAATCTGATTGACCGCGTCGTAAACCCGGTTCAGCTCCTCATGAATCAGCGTCAGTAGGCTGAATTGCGACGTCAAATCCGCCTGGCTTAGGTTCACCCGCGGATCCAGCTTCACTTCCAGCGCAGCCACCTGGCTCTCCCCGCCCACCGTTATCCTGACCTGATATTGCCCCGGCGCCGCCACCGGCCCCTTTGCGCCGCTGTTGTATTCCCACAGGTAGTAACCGGGAACGCGGTGTGCTTCCTCATAACGCAAATCCCACACGAAACGATTCAGTCCAGCATCCGGCTTGATCTCTTTCTCCGGCTTCTTGTCGTCTGGCCCCAGAGGTTCGTCGAGCACCTGCGTTTCGGCGCTCGAATATTTGCGAATCACTTTGCCCGACGAGTCCAGAATCTCCACCTTCGTCTCCGTCCCCGCCTTTGGAGCCTCCTTCAGGTAGTAGTAAATCACCGCACCCACCGGCGGATTCTGTCCCGTCCGCTTCGAGGGATGATGTTCTCCCGGTTCTCCAGCCTGTATGCGGTAAGCCTGCGCCGGCGTGTAGAGATGGAGATCCTTCTTCGCCAAGTCGTCCGTAAATTGGCGCAAAGGACTGACGTCATCCAGAATCCAGAACGCACGCCCATGCGTCGCCACCACCAGATCGTTGCCTTTAATCACGAGATCGTGAACCGGCGTGCGCGGCAGGTTTAATTTCAGCGTCCGCCATTCTGCTCCATCATTGAACGAAACGTAGACCCCGTCTTCCGTTCCCGCATAAAGCAGGCCGCGCTTTTTCGGATCTTCGCGGACGGCTCGAACGAACGAGCCATCCGGAATTCCTTTCGTCAGCTTTGTCCACGTCTTTCCATAATCGTTCGTCTTATAAATGTAGGGTTTGAGATCGTCATTCTGGTGACGATCCACGGCAACATAAGCCGTCCCCGCATCGTGCGAAGAAGCTTCGATCTGGCTGATGCGGCTCCACTCCGGAAGATCCCTGGGTGTGAGGTTGGACCAACTCTTTCCTTCATCGCGCGTCAATTGGATCAAGCCGTCGTCGGTACCCACCCACAGCAAACCCCGGGTGATCGGCGACTCCGCCACAGCAAAAATCGTGTCGTAGTATTCCGTTCCGGAATCGTCCAAAGTGATCTCCCCGCCGGAAACGCTCTGCTTGCTCTTGTCATTACGCGTCAGATCGGGACTGATCGCCACCCAGTGAACGCCGCCATCGGTCGTCTTGAACAGTCGCTCTCCCGCGTGATAGAGCGTGTTGGGATCGTGCGGTGAAATCAGCACCGGCGCCGTCCATTGGAAGCGATGTTCCAGATTTGACGCCCCGTGAGCGTCAGACAGTTCCGGCTGCTCGGAGATCGATTTCACCTGCCCGATATGCCGGTCGTAGCGGGTTATGTTTCCCTGATAATCGGCCGCGTAAACAATATTCGGATCTGGCGGAAAGGGCGCGATGTAGCCGGCCTCGCCTCCACCCACGTCATACCAATCCGTACGATCGATGTAGCCGTCATCGCCGCGGCTGACGATCGCCACCGTTCCACTGTCCTGTTGCGCGCCATAAACCCGGTACGGCGTGGCCGTGTCGGTAGTGACGTGATAGAACTGCGCTGTTGGTTGATTGTCCTCGGACGTCCAATTCTTTCCGCCATCGAGAGTCACGGTGACTCCGCCGTCGTTGGCCGCGATCATACGCCGCGTATCTCTAGGATCAATCCATAATCCGTGATTATCGCCGTGCGGCACATGGATTCGGTTAAAAAGATGTCCGCCGTCGGTAGACTTGTACGCCTCCACATCCATGATATAGACCAGGTTTTCATCTCTCGGATCGGCGATGATGTGCATGTAATACCACGGCCGTTGCCACAAGCTGTGACTGGGATTGACGAAGTCCCAACTTTCGCCGCCGTCGTCGGAACGGTAAAGACCGCCATCCGGATTGTGCGCTTCAATGAGCGCGTAAATCCGATCGGAGTTTGCCGCCACCGCGATTCCGATTCGCCCGTAGGGCCTCTTCGGCAAACCATGCTCCTCAAGGCGCTTCCAGGTCGTGCCTCCGTCACCCGAGCGGAAAAGTCCACTTCCTGGACCGCCGCTGACCATACTCCAGGAAGTGCGCCGCGCCTGCCACATTGCCGCGAACACGATATTCGGATTGTGAGGATCGAAGGCTACGTCGATGCCGCCGGTGTTTTCATCCTTATAAAGAACTTTGTCCCAGGTCTTGCCGCCATCCGTAGTACGATAGATTCCGCGTTCGGTGTTCGGTCCATAGGGATGCCCGAGCGCCGCTACAAAAACAATGTCCGGGTTATTCGGATTGATAATTACCTTGCCGATCGCGCGGCTGTCATGCAAGCCAATGTTCTTCCAGGTCTTGCCCCCATCGAGAGATTTGTACACTCCATCGCCCTGAGAAATATTCCCGCGAATGCACGCCTCGCCTGTTCCGACGTAAATTATGTTGTGATCGGAAATGGCCACCGCTAGACTGCCAATCGATCCACTCCCCTCTTTGTCGAACACCGGCGACCAGGTCGTCGCTCCATCGGTAGACTTCCACACCCCGCCGCCGGTCGCGCCGAAATAGTAAGTCGTCGGATCGCCCGGAATTCCTGTCGCAGTCAGCGATCGTCCACCGCGAAACGGGCCGATCATGCGATATCTCATGCCTTGGAAGAGCTTGTCCTCCGCTTTGCCGGAATCGTTTTCCGCCGACGCGCTCGGCGATTCGGCTGCGGTCGACGGTACCTCCGATTGCGTGGGCTGGGCCGCCTTCGATTGCCGCTCAGGTTTCGTTTGCGCGAAAGCGATGCCCGGCGCACCCAGCGCGATCCCGACCAGAAGCAACGGCAACCACAACCCGGTGCGAGAGCGGCTTTCATACATTGGCTTTGAGGAGGGCCCGGCTGCTTTTGGGTAGGGCGCGGCTTTAGCCTCGCCGACGAATCGCCTCATAAAAGCGGGCTTTAGCCCCGGAGGGACGGAATGCCGAAGATCCCCACTCTTTCCAGATTTGTCCCCGCGAAATGTCTCCAGACCCGCCATGTAGCCCCCAGGAGAATCGATCGTTGCTACGGATGATTGCTATGGTAATGCCGCCCGCCGCGAATGCAAAGCCGTACCGACGGGGGATCGCTCTATTTCTTCGTTAACATCCGCCGGGCAGCGCTAATTTTCTCGAGCTTCGCACCGTCCACTTTCGGATAGGAAAGGCCCAACTCTTCCAATGTCTCCCCCACGGCTGCCGCTACCACCAGATGCGTGAACCATTTGTTATCCGCTGGAACCACGTACCATGGAGCCTCTGGGCTCGCCGTGTGCCGGATCATCTCTTCGTAGGCAGTCTGATAATCGTCCCAGTAATCGCGCTCGTGAATATCGGCTTCGGAAAACTTCCAGTGCTTCTCGGGTTCATCCAGTCGTGCCAGAAATCTTTTCTTTTGCTCCTTTCTTGAAAGATGAAGGAAAAACTTCCGGATCACCGTCCCGTTCCGCGCCAGGTGCCGCTCAAAACAGTTGATGTCTTCGAAGCGTTCCTTCCAGATATGCTTCGTCACCCGAGAGGGCGGAATCCTCTGGCTCTCGAGTATGGAGGGATGCACGCGCACCACCAGCACCTCTTCATAATAAGACCGGTTGAAAATTCCAATGTGTCCCCGCTCTGGCAAGCGCTCCGTCGTGCGCCACAAAAAATCATGCTGCAACTCTGCCTCTGACGGCGTTTTGAACGAATACACCTGGCAGCCCTCAGGATTCACCCCGGACATCACATGTTTGATGGTCCCGTCTTTTCCCGCGGCGTCCAGTGCCTGGAAGATCAGCAACAGTGCCCAGCGGTCCTGCGCGTAAAGCTTGCCCTGCAAATCCTCCATACGAGCAATGTCTTTCTGCAATTGTTCCTTGGCCTGCTCAACGGAATCTACCTGGCCGATATCGGCGGGGTCGATATCTTTCAACTGAAAGTGTTTGCCATCATCAATGCGATAAGATTTTGCCAGCTTGGAAGTTTTCATCGACGGTCGCTCCTTCTGCCTTTTATGGAGTCTACCGCGTTCCGGACAGAAGCTCAGGGTTGTAAGCCGACTCCGCAAGTTAAAGACCGGCGCTCTGCATCTCACGGGCTGTAGGAAAATAAATCATGACCTCCGTGCGCATCGACAAATGGCTCTGGGCGGCCAGATTCTTCAAGACCCGATCCCTCGCCGCCCGCTCCTGTGAACTCGGCCGGATTCGATCCAACCGCCAGCCCGCCAAGGCTGCGCGGGAAGTCCGCATCGGCGATAGGCTGCGCGTGACCAACGATGGCGGAGACTTTGAAATCGAAGTCCTTGCCCTCAGCGACGTGCGCGGCTCCGCATCCGTCGCTCAAACTCTCTACCGCGAAACCGACGCCAGCCGCGAGCTCCGCCAGAAAGTCACCGCCGAGCGCAAAGCCATGTGCGAGTTCGTACAACTCCCCGCCGTCCGCCCCTCCAAACGCGATCGCCGCAGAATCATCCAATTCCGCGGACGATCCTGACGGCGCAGGGAGGAACCTGCTGTTTGCCCGCACCACCGTGCAAGAGCGGCGCCTCAGCGCAGGCAAAGCCTTTGGGTGGGGCAGCGCTTGAGCGCTGCGACAAAAGCCAGAGTGAATGCGGGCTTCAGCCCCCGAGGTTCGCTGCGGCTTCCCACTCCGACTCACCCTCATCATCCCTCCCGCATCGAATTGCCCGTAAAATCTTCCTAGCCATCACAAAGGTGAGGACAATGAGAAACAATTCCCGGAGCCGGGCGCTAATTTATAAATTCTTACTGACCGCTATTTTATTTCATCCCACGTCGTTGCCCGCGCAAACACTCACGTTGAAGCATGCTGTGGAACTCGCCTTGCAACACGCCAACGGAGCGGCCATCGCGGCCGCCGACCAACAAAACGCAGCCGCCAACACCCGCGCAATGCGCGACAATTATCTTCCCCAAGTCACCACTGGCGCGGCGTTGGGATGGTCTTATGGATTCCCCCTCAGCCTCGCGGGTTCCGCGCCTTCGATTTTCAATATCAACGCGCAGTCAGCATTAATTCATCCCGAACTACGCTCTTTCGTCCACGCCGCACAGAGCGAGTCGTCCGCCGCCGGCTTCCGCACCCAAGACCAGCGAAATCAAATCATTCAGGACACAGTGCTGAGTTATGCCGAACTCGAAAAATGGGAGCAACGCCTCGACCGCCTCCATGAAATCTATCCCGATGTCCAGAAAATGCAGACCGCCGTCGCCGAGCGGGTGAAAGAAGGCGTCGATAGCGAACTCGACGGAACCCGCGCACGCCTTTCCGAAGCTCGCCTGCGACTGCGCATCGCCGAAGCGCAAGGCTCCGCCGATGTGCTTCGTGAGCATCTGTTGAAACTTACCGGCTTGCCCGCTGCCGGCATTCAAACCGAAACTGATTCCCTCCCCGCTTTTCCCGCCGTACCTTCTGATAGCGACGCCCCAAATCAAGCCGCCGAGTCCAGTCCTTCCGTCAAGTCCGCGATCGAACACGCACGGGCACAATATCTGCGCGCTCAAGGCGAACGCCGCACCCTTCTTCCCACCGTTGATTTCGGTGCGCAATACGCACTCTTCTCCACTTTCAACAATTATCAGAACTACTACATCCCGGAACGACCTTGCACCGTGAGCATCGGAACTTTTCTATGTCCCGCCAGCACTTTTCAAAAAAACAACGCTACCGTCGGCGTCAGCATCCGCATTCCTCTTTTCAACGCCAATCAACGCGCCCGTGCGGACGTCGCAGACGCCGATGCGCTCAAAGCAAGAAAACAAGTGGACGCCGCCCGCAACCAGGTCTCCGAAGAAACTCTCCGCCTGCAGCGTGCCGTCATCCAGATGCAAGCCGCGCATGATGTTGCTGAACTGGAATATGAGATCGCGCAAAAGAATGTCGAGGCCGTCGAGACGCGCATGAAATCTTCCACCGCGAATCTCCACGATCTCGACAACGCACGCACCCAATCCAGCGAGAAATTAATCTCGTTGCAGGATGTCACCTTCGAACTCGAGCGCACCCAAGTCGCCCTCCTCCGTGCCACGGGAAGCCTCGAAACCTGGGCCCTGGGTACGAAATAGTGGGAACCCAATTGACTGTTCGCTGCATCAAACCCCATGTCCAACGCAGGAACCTGCATAAACACTGCTTTTGGGCCACATCGGCCACTTGAGGATGTTAAAATAAATGCTTACCCACTATGCCTCTAAAAACCCTATTTCTAAACCCACCTTCATTTGAAAACTTTGACGGCGGAGCCGGATCCCGTTGGCCCGCCACCCGCGAAATCGAGTCCTATTGGTATCCGGTGTGGTTGGCTTATCCGGCGGGAATGCTGGAGGGAGCGCGATTGCTGGATGCGCCGCCGCATTATATTTCGGCGGAGCAGACCATTGCGATCGCCAAGGACTTTGAGTTTCTGGTCTTGTTTACCAGCACGCCGGGATTTCCCGGAGATATTGGGCTGGCGAAAGCGATCAAGGCTGCGAATCCGAAGATCAAGATCGCGTTTGTGGGGCCGCATGTGAGCGTGCTGCCGGAGAAATCTTTGCGCGATTGCCCGGTGATTGATTTCGTAGCGCGCAAGGAATTCGACTATGCCGTGGTCGATTACGCGAAGGGAAAACCGCTGGAGGAGATTGCGGGAATCTCGTTTCTAAAGGACGGGAAGGTTGTACACAATCCGGATGCGCCGCAGATTCAGGATCTCGATGCGCTTCCCCACGTCACCGATGTTTACAAACGCGATCTCGATGTTACCCGTTACAACGTGCCGTTCCTGTTGCATCCTTATGTGTCGCTCTACACCACGCGAGGGTGTCCGGCACAATGCACATTCTGTTTGTGGCCGCAGACTCTGAGCGGACATCCGTGGCGGAAACGTTCCACCGATGACGTGGCTGCCGAAATGGCGAAGGTGAAGGCTTACTGGCCGGAGGTGAAAGAGTTCTTTTTTGACGACGATACGTTCAACATCCAGAAAGCGCGCACAGTTGAATTGTGCGCGAAGTTGAAACCGCTCGGTTTGACGTGGTCGTGCACTTCGCGCGTGACTACCGACTTCGAAACCTTGAAGGCGATGAAGGACGCCGGCTGTCGCCTCCTCATCGTGGGCTACGAGTCGGGCGATCAGCAGATTCTGAAGAACATCAAGAAGGGCGCGACCATCGAGCGGGCTCGGCAGTTTACCAAAGATTGTCACAAGCTGGGCCTGGTGATTCACGGCGATTTCATCATGGGACTTCCGGGTGAGACCCGAGAGACCATCAACAACACCATCGGGTTTGCGAAAGAGTTGGATGTGGAGACGATTCAGGTTTCCGTGGCTCACGCTTATCCGGGCACTGAGCTTTACGACTATGCGGTGAAGAACGGCTTTATTGTGGGCGATAACAAGATGGTGGATGAGGGCGGACATCAACTGGCGCACATCGAGTATCCCGGACTGCCGGCGGATGAGATCCTGTCGGCCGTGCACCGTTTCTACGACGAATATTATTTCCGGCCCAAGGCTGTGTTCCGCATTCTCAGGAGGGCCGCTTTCGACAGCAACGACCGCAAGCGGCTTTATCGAGAAGCAAAGACATTCCTGAAGCTACGGTCGGCGCGGAACAAGATGGTGAAGAAGCATAGCGACGACACGGCGGCGGAGCTGGTCAAAGCCTGATAAGGACAGGAGCCCGACGCGCGAGTGATTGCGTCGCAAAGGACCACCCTTCCGGCGCGCTGCGCTTGCTCAGGGCAGGCTGAGACGCATCGCGTGGCTCGCCCAGATCCTTCGCCAAGCAAAGAACGCTTGGCTCGGGCTGACAATCTTCACAATGAGCCGCGTCGCCACGTGATTTTCCAGTGAACCTTCGCAACTATCTTGTGCTGGCCGGAGTCACGGTGTTCGCCGCGGCTGGCGACTCCATGCTCTCGCATGGGATGAAGCAAGTCGGCAGTATCTCGCTCCGTCATCTGCAAGGGGTAATCTTCGCGATCCTGAATCCATGGGTCGCAGTCGGAATCGTTCTGCTGCTCGCGTTCTTCGCAACCTACATGACGGCGCTATCCTGGGCCGATTTGACGTATGTCCTGCCGGCAACTTCGCTGGGCTATGTGCTGCTGGCGTTGGCTGCGCGTTTTTTGTTGCATGAGCACGTGAGCCCGCTGCGCTGGCTGGGGATCGCACTGATTACCGGCGGCGTTGGATTTGTCGCTGGTGGGCCGGCGCTGACGGAGCATCTCGACCGCGAAACCGCTGGTGTAACCGCTGAAGGCCGTGCGGCCGCGGGTGTTAGCGCGGTGAAATCATGAAGGGCGTTTATACCTGGTGCGCGATCCTGGCCATCGTCTTCGCCTCGGTCGTGGGTGATGTTCTTCTGGCGCACGCCATGAAGCAGGTTGGAGACGTGGGGGCGTTGCGGAGGCGCTCCGGTCTTGTTGCCGTTATTCGCCGAACCCTGGGCAATCCTAATTTCTTGTTGGGGGTCGTGGCGATGGCCGTGGCTTTCTTCAGTCTGTTGTTTGCGCTTTCCTGGGGGGATGTGAGTCTGGTGGCTCCAGCCGCTGCTTCGCTTACCTTCATCGGCAATGCCATCGCGGCGAAGATATTTTTGCAGGAGCGCGTGGATCGGCGGCGCTGGATTGCGGCGAGTCTGGTGGCGGCGGGAGTGGCGCTGCTGGCGGGGTAATCTGGCGGCTTGGATCATTGCGTTGAACCCAAAGAGGGCGCGGTTTGCGGAATCCCACCCTTTGCAAAGGACGCGAAAGATGGGCCCAGCATCCGGCTTCATGAGGCTTGGGCGGGTGCAGATCGACTCTCTTCCAGCGGACGTCTAGCAGGTTCCCCACCGGGCTTTCAGCCCGATTCGGAATGACAGACATTTTTTCGTCATGACTGCTGGCGCGCCCTAACCCGCAGCCTACGTGGCACGGTAAAGGCGGCGTCGACGCATCGCAGAGGCTTCAATGTTCTTTCGTCGCGATGCGGAGTGCACAGCCTAGGCAGCGCCTATCCGCTGCGGAGGCGTTCCGCTGCGATGAGAGTAAGACCACCAAATTCCAACGCGATGGCACACCCAGGTTTTAAGCTACTCGTGATCGCGGCGCTCCAGCGCTTTCGGCGAGGGCGTAAGTTCGCGGCTCCAAAATACAGGAACGGTTCCGAGAAAGGCCACTGCCTGAAAGCGGGGCCGTAGTGCGGTCGAGTAACCGGCCACTATTTTTGCTGGATGGATTCCAGGTATTTGGTAACGGCGTCCAGCCGCACTTCTCCCCAGTCCTGATCGGCTTCCACCTGGTGAAAAATCGCTCCCCAGAGGGGCATCTCGCGGGAGCCATGGGCGGGCAGAGCGGATGGTTTTCCTGCGATAATTTCTTTGACTCGCTGGTAGGGGAACGTTCCGTCATTTCTCTGCGACGTCAGGGTCAGGTCTTGAAGCGATTGCTTCAGTGCAACCGAGGCAGGACCGTGGCCTCGACCATCGGCTCCATGACAACTGGCGCAGTGCTGTTGGAAGATTCGGGCGCCATCGAGGGGGATATGAGCAGGAATATTTTGGGAGGGAGTGCCGGACGAATTCTGGCCGGGAGAAATGGAAAGCATAAAGAGTAAGGCCACAAGAGTGAGAACCGGACTGGGGAGCATGGGGACACCTCCGGGAAGGCTTCGCGTAGTAATCCAGCGTGTATGTTTCCAGTGGGAGAGCGGTTTGTCTGTGAGCGAAGACACGGCACCCAGTGATAAGCAGCGGCTTCAGGATAACGCTTGAAAACGTCGAGTCGGAGACCTGGGGCTAACGGGTTGGCGGGGACCTTTTCAGGAGAACAGGCGCATGAAACCGGACGGGGGAAGATCGGGCGTGAGGAATTTTCTTTTCATTCCTGCCGCGCGAAGAAGGGCTTCGGCGGCCAGGTATCCGCTGCGGACGGCGCCTTCCATGGTGGCGGGCCATCCGGTAGCGGTCCAATCGCCGGCAAGGAAAACGCGTGGCCATGCGGTGGTTTGCGGCGGACGGTAGGCGTCGATGCCGGGGCGGGGAGAGTAGGTGGCGTGGACTTCTTTGATGACAGTGGATTTGACCAGCCGGGCGTCGCGAGCGGCGGGGAAGAATTCGCGGACTTCTTTGAGGGCGAGGTCGACGATTTCGGGGCGCGATTGGTCGATGAGGGATTTCGAGGCGCTGACGACGAGTTCGATATAGCTGCCACCGGGCTCAGAGTCGGCGGCGACGCGAGTGCTGAGCAGGCGGGATTTGTGGAACATCCACTGCACGGTGCGGTCGAGGAGGACGGCGTGGTCAAGCTCGGTGATCTGGCGATCGAACCAGAGGTGGATGCCGGTGATGGGACAGGATTCGAAGTGCGCGAGTTTATCGCGGAGGGGAGCGGCTTCTGGGGATTCGGGCAGGATGTTGGAAACATTGTTGAAGGGCAGGGCGAGGACGAGATAGTCGAAGGCGATTTGCTTAGTTCCCTCTTCCCTATCGGCTACGCGAATCTGCACTTGCGACGAACCAGGAGTAGAGGAACCAGGAGAAAAAGATTCGAGCGCATTGCGGAAGCGGATCTCACCGCCGCGAGCGCGGAGGTAGTCTCCCGCACGGTTGTAGAGATCGGTGAGGGGGATGCTGGGAACCCCCATATGGCCGGCGGCAGGAGACTTCATCGATTCGCGGACCACTTGCGCGGCGTACGAAACGGAAATGAGATCGAGATCCTCGCTGAGGGCGCTGACGAGAATTGGTTTCCAGAAACGTTCGATGGCAGTCCGGGTTTGGCCATGATCGAGACACCACTGCAGAAATGATTTTCCAGTGTCGCGTTGGGCCGTGAGCGTGAGAGCGGCGATGGCGCGGGAGATTGCCAGCTTATCTTTGATCGTAAGAAAGGGAAACGCAAGAAAGGATGGAGCGGTGTGCAGCGGCGCGGGGAGCGGGGAGGCGTGCATGCGACTGCTGCGACCGCCGGGCTCGATGAAAGTCATGTCGTCGTACCAGCGGATCTTATCTTCGGCTCCGATGCGGCGATAGAACTCAATCAGATTGGTACAGACGCGGAAGAGGACGTGCTGGCAGTTATCGACGACCTCGCCGGTTGCGGGATGCTCATACGAAGAGGCGCGACCGCCGAGATAAGGGCGGCGTTCGTAGAGTGTGACGCGCAGGCCAGGGTCGGCAAGAGCGCAGGCGGCGGCGAGGCCGGCGAGGCCGCCGCCGGCTATGGCGACCGATGGCTGTGTCGGGTTTTGGCTCATGCAGAGTTCTGGATTTCTGCCGCGACGAGCAACCGCAGGCTCCCTTCGACAAGCTCAGGGCAAGCTCTCACCCGGCTCTCAGCTCGATTCGGAATGACAAAGATATGGATATTAGGTAACGCGTTGCAGGAAACCTTTCCCAAGGATGCGGATCTTTTCGCTGACGGTAAGGCTTATTTTGCCCTTGAAGACGTCGTACCGGCGGTCGGCGATTTTTTCGAGCAGCTTGCGATAGATGTTCAGCAGCACATAGAGCGCGGGCTGACTGTCTTCTGCAATATAGGGGATGAGTTGGTCGCCAGCCTGATAGCCTTCGCGCGCGCGATTGGCTTCGAGCTCGAGCAAGGGGCGGAAGCGCGCGGCCTTCGGCTTATTCAGTAATTCAGCGGCGGACAGGCCGAATTTTGCGAGGTCTTCTTCCGGAAGATAGACGCGACCCATGGCGGCGTCTTCTTTGACGTCGCGAATGATGTTGGTGAGTTGGAAGGCCAGGCCGCACTGCTCGGCTAGCGGCTCGGCGGCGGGATCACGATACCCGAAGATGTGAATGCAGACGAGGCCCACTACGGATGCGACCCCGTAGCAGTAGATCCTGAGATCGTTGAAGGTTTTGTATTGAACGGCGAGTTGGCGGGTGGCGGAGTCCAGGGAATCTGGGGCTGTTGGAAGGTCGGCCGCGGGGTCGACCATATCCATGGCGGTTCCGAACGCAAGATCGTCGAGCAAGCCAGCGCGAATAGAATAGTGACGCTGTGCGTCGGTGAGAGCGAGGAGAATGGGATCGTCGGTGGGCTGGCCTTGCTGCACACGGTGGAGGGCGTCCAGCCAAGTATTCAGCTTGAATCGACGTTCCGCGGCGGTGAGGCCGGGATCGTCGGCGATGTCATCACAGCGGCGCATGAAGGCATAGACGGCGGACAATGCCTGACGCTTGCGTTTGGGCAAAACCAGAAATGCGTAATAGAAATTCTTGGCGCTGGTACGAGTGATGCCGCGGCAGACCGAATACGCCATGGCGAGCTGCGCCGGAGCGGGATTCCAGGGAACGAGAACCGGCTGGATTCCGGCGCTCATACCGATTGCCCCAAAAGCTGGCCCTTAAATTTACCCAGAGCGGCGCGTGCTACCAGCGCGAGCTTGCGGGGCCTGGAGATTACGGGACGGCGTCCGAGGACGGCAAAGCGCTGGCGCTCGATCGCCTGAAGGATTTCCTGGCCGCCACGGGTAAACAGTTCGAGATCGATGGCTAGCTGCGCGTCAACTTTCTTCATTAGTGGCAGGCCGAGCTGAAACCATTCGCGAGCGCGCTCGACTTCAAATTTCATCGTCTCGCAGAAGGCGGGCGTGTTGCGCTTCTGCGCTATATCTTCCTCGGTGACTGCATATCGGTGCAAGTCTTCGAGCGGCAGGTAGATGCGGCCTTTCGCGTAGTCGACGGTGACGTCCTGCCAGAAATTAGCTAACTGCAAGGCGGTGCAGGTGTAGTCGGAAAGCTGCTGACGGTCGGTGTCGCGATAGCCGCAGAGATAGAGGACGAGATGCCCAACCGGATTCGCCGAATAGCGGCAGTAGGCAAGGACATCGTCGAACGTTTCAAAGCGAGTGACGGTCTGATCCTGGCGGAAGGCAATGAGGAGATCGGAGAATTCGTGCTTCGGGATGGCGAATTTTTTTACGGTTTCGGCAAGAGCCACGAAGACGGGATGACGCGGGTTACCGTGGTAGCAGGCATCGAGCTGACTTTGCCATTCGTTGAGCAAGGCGATAGACGCTGTGGCGTCGCCGACTTCGTCGCCGAGATCGTCAGAGATTCGGCAGTAGGCGTAGACGTTCAGGAAATCCTGACGGAGTTTCTTGGGCAGGAACCAGGTGGCGACGGAGAAGTTTTCGTAGTGAGAGCGGGCTAAGCGTTCGCAGTATTCCTGGGATTCCTGGAGCGAAGGAGCGGATTGCGGGATGGCGTATTCTGCGGGCAGACGGCTCCAGGCCGCGGCATTCGCGGACGCAGTCACCCAGCCAGAGTCGGTACCGGTTGCGGCAGTCATTTCAGCAAGAGCTCACTATGTTTCCGAAGCGATGGACCCGAACGCAGCGAGTCGCGTAACCATTTGGTGTCGTCCCTCCGGGACTCGTTGGTTTTTCGGGAGCTTACCCAGGACTTACGTCCTGGCCTATTATCTGCCGCCCCTTCGGGGCCGACGGCACCCACTTCGCGAAGGCGATTCCAAGGAATGCCGGTCAGTGGCCGGGAATGATGGCGGTTTTGATGTCGCCTCCGCGGTTCAGCATGTGGCGCAGCACCTTTTGCAAACTGGAGAGTGGCGCTTCGCCGGTTATGTAATCTGTAGGACGAATCTTCTTGGCGGCGATCAGCCCGAAGGCACGGCGCACGGTCTCCGGCGTGTGATGGAACGTAGCCTTTAGAGTGATTTCTGAATAGTGCAGACGGTTGGTGTCAAGCTGCACTTTGGTTCCACTGGCGCATCCCCCGAAAAAGTTGACGGTGCCACCTTTGCGGACCATTTCGACGGTCCACTCCCAGGCTTCCGGGCGGCCTACGGCCTCAATGACAACGTCACAGCCGCGCTTCTGCGGAGTGAGCGCGCGGACGGCTTCGACGACATTCTGAACTTTTGTGGTCTGAACAATTTCATGCGCGCCCATGTGTTTGGCCGCGACCACCTGCTCATCGCGCTTAACCACGGAGATCACATTGCAGCCGATAGCGCGGGCGACTTGAACGAACATCAATCCGATGGGACCGCCGCCGATGATGGTGACGGTGTCGCCGATTTCGACGCCGGTTTCGTGCAGGCCGCGCAGAACGCAGGCCAGAGGCTCGGTCATGGCGGCATCTTCAAAGCTGACGTTGGGCGGAATGACCAGCATGTTGGCTTCTACGATACGGCGGGGCACGCGGATGTATTCGGCATAGGCTCCGTTATTGAAGAGCAGATCCTCGCAGAGATTCTCCTGGTGCTTGGAGCAATAGAAGCACATCTGGCAGGGCGCGGAATTCAGCGCCACCACCTTCATACCCCTCTTGAAGCTGTGCACCCCTTCGCCGACTTCCTCGATGACTCCAGCCAGTTCGTGGCCGAAGAGGGCGGGAGGAACGATCATTCGAGCGTGGTAGCCGCGTTGATAGACCTTCAGATCGGTGCCGCAAGTGAGGGCAACTTGCACTTTAACCAGGACTTCTCCCTTATCCACGCGAGGGATCGGGACCCTTTCAATCTTTAAATCTTCTTTGCCGTACAAGACGGCGGCTGTCATTTTTCCGTTCACTTGCTGCTTCCTTCCGAGGACTTACGCTTCCAATTAGTTTTTCCCGTTCAGCTTCTCAGTCAGGCTCTGCAGGTTAGTCTTTCCATGCAATCCCAGGCTGAATCACGATCTTCATCGACGAAGGCTGCGGGTGAGCCGCGAGTTCCAGGGCTCGCGCGCTTTCCCGCAGCGGGAACCGGTGGCTGATCAAACGCTCCAGCTCCATTTCCCGGTTCATGACAAAGCGAACTGAATCGTCCTGCAAATCCACTGAAGCGCTATACGATCCGAGCAAGGACTTCTCGTCCACACAGATCGCGGCGGGATCCACTATGGCTTCTCCGCGCTGAGTCTGGGCAAACAATAGTACCCGCCCTCCCGGACGGGTCGCGTCCATTGCAGGACGGATCAAGCCGTTGCTCCCCACAGCTAACATTACAGCGTCGGCTCCGCGCCCTTCCGTCTGCTGGCGAACATACTGCGCCGCGTCCTGCTGCGAGGCGTCGACGGCAAGCTCAAATCCAAGGCTTTTAGATATTCTAAGCCTCTGGGGATACAAATCGGAAGTGATAACGGTGGCCCCTGCCCGGCGCGCCAAGACACTGAGTATGATGCCGATCGGACCCTGCCCGATGGCCAGGACGGTTTCGCCGGGCCGCAGGCGGAGCGCCTGAATCCCCTTCATGCAGGTATTGACCGGCTCTACGAAACAGGCCTGCTCGAAGGAGACGCCTTGGGGAATGCGCACGGTGCCCTGCTCAACGATCCAATCCATGACACGGACGTACTCAGCAAACCCGCCGCCGGAGGGCTCAAAGCCAGCGGTGCATCCGACTTTCTTGTACGTGTCGCACTGGGCGAAGGTCTGGTGAAGGCAGTAGTAGCACTCTCGGCAGGGGATGTGATGAAAAACGACCACCCGGTCACCCGGAGCGAATTTGCGGACTGCGGCGCCGACGGCTGCGACCACACCGGAGGTTTCGTGGCCAAAGATGCGCGGAGCAGAGTGCGACCCGGTAACGATTTTCTTGAGGTCGGTGCCACAGACGCCACAGCTGTGGACTCGCAGGAGCAACTCTCCGGGACCAATCTGCGGGACGGGAACAGTTTCCAGGCGAACGTCGTTCATTCCCCGGTAGACCGCCGCCAACATGGTGGTCGGGAGGGAATGGGTTGGATCGTCAATGGGTTGGATCGTCAATCGTGTGTTGTCCGGCAATCGCCATGGGGGTTCTGTCGTGATCGTCATTCTGCCGTGATCGTTAGATGAGATTCATACCGTGATCGCTTCCTACCGCGCCGTGCAGCGGTCTGCTCCATGCCGCGTCTAGGGTCGGGCACCTTCCTGGTTCCTCGGATCGGTATTCGTAAACTCAATCGCAACCGTAACGGAATCCAAATACGGCGAGTCCAGTGGAGTGAAGTGATGCGCTTTTACCTGCAGCACCACATAAAAGCTCTCCACTTTGATAATGCGCTTTGCTGTCAAGGGGACGTGCTCGAAACTCGCCGGGTCCAGCCGCCACAAAGCATCTTTGTCGTCAGCGTCTTTGTAATCGGAAGCCTGATCCTGCGACGTGAGAAGCAGGTTCTCGTAGATGCTGTGGCGCAGGTCCGCTAATTTGACTTGCCAATAGGTGATCTCGTTGTCGCCCTCCGGTCCATGGGGAGTAATCGAGAAAGCGTATCGATCGTTTCCGTTGGAGTCTTTGACTCGCTGACGATAGACCGGATTCTTAGAGGTCAGCTTGGCGTCGAAATGCTCTTCGACCACGCGGGTGGGGCCTGGTCGAAAACTCTCGGTGTAGAGAACAGTGGGCATGGCCGGCGAGGGCGACGACTGCGCGAGCAGGCGAATGAGCAGGCACAAAATGATTGGAGCCGATCGCAGGTTCATTCGCGGCCCTCGCCGGGCGATCGGTTGGCAGCGGCAACCGGCTGGATGGAACCAGGGCCGGAGGACGTGGTTGACCTTCTCGGGTCTGCTCTTGCCGGATCTGCTCTCGCTTGATCTGATCTCGCCTGATCCGATCTCGGTCGAGCACCCGAAACTGGGGGCCTTGAAGAGGGTGCAAGATGCGCTGCTAAAGACTTCGCCGCTTTGTGGCTATTGCTGGCCAAGGTAGCGACGCGCATCCAGAGCCATGGGCGAAGTGCCGCAAAGAGAACAAAACTCTTGGTTCTGAATTGGCCGTTGGCGTCGATGAATCGGTCGGCGCCTGGGATTTCAAAATCCATTTCATCGGAAATCACTTTGATGGCGACGAAAGGAATGGCATGGGCACGCGCGGCGGCCGCCACGGCGGCCGCTTCCATATCCACCGCGCGGGCGTCATAGGCGCGCGCTAGCTTGAGCTTCTGCTCCGCTCCCGCGACTGCCATGAAAGTGACCAGCGAGCCTTCTCCGCTTGTGAGCTGCATCCCCTCGGATTGCATTCGGCTTCCATCGCGGGCGTCCGTAATCACAGAGGGAGTGAAGACATCCCCCACGTGAAGGGAAGAATCGAGCGCGCCGGCGAAACCCACCGACTGCACCATCGTGGGATGGTATAGCGCGATTACGGCTTCCGCGGTTCGGCGCGCCGCGTCCACGCCGATGCCGCCGCAGACGGCGACCACGTCGTCGTGCTCGAAAAAAATGAACTCGCGGCCTTCGTGCTCGCGCGAAATGCGGCTCCACTTTTTGATCAGCGCGCCCACTTCGCGCTCCAGCGCGGCGACGATGGCAACCTTAGGCATAGCCGTTGGCCCGGAACCACTCTACCGATCGGCGCAACCCGTCCTCGGCAGGAATAATCTTCCAGCCCAGCTCGCGCTCCGCTTTGCCCGAACTCGCCCACATTTTTTTCTTACCCATGCGCACGGTTTCTACCGTAGCGCGGGGTTCGCGACCAAGCCAGCGGCCGGAAAAATTCTGGTCGACCAGGCCCGCGGCATAGGCAACAAAGTACGGCAGCTTCACTCGGGGCGATGGAAGTTGAGCGATGGCGCCGAGCTGATCCAGAATTTGCTTCAGGGTAAGATTTTCGCCGCCAAGAATATAACGCTCGCCGGCCTTCCCTTTTTCCATCGCGGCAACGTGTCCCCGCGCGCACTCGCGGACATCGACCAGATTCAATCCGGTTTCGACGTAGGCAGGAAACTTGCCTTTCAGAAAGTCGACCACGATGCGTCCGGTGGGAGTGGGTTTGACGTCATGCTCGCCCACCGGTGTAGTTGGATTCACCGTTACCACCCGCATCCCCTTGCGGCCCGCTTCCATCGCGATTTGTTCGGCCATGAATTTTGAGCGTTTGTAGTGACCGATCATGTCGGCGAGGGAGACGGGGGAATCTTCGTCGGCGAGACGACCGTTGCCCGTGAAGCCGATGGTAGCTACGCTCGAGGTGTACACCACGCAACGAACCTGGTTTTTTCTCGCCGCTTCGAGAATAGAGCGCGTGCCTTCGACGTTAGAGCCATACATCTCCGCGGGATCCTGCACCCACAGACGGTAATCAGCTGCGACGTGGAAAACGACATCGCAGCCGGCCATCGCCCTGTCCAGCGAATCGGGGTCGCGCAGATCTCCGCAAACGGTTTCGCAGTTGAGGTCTTCAAGATTCTTGACGCTGCTGGTGGAGCGCACCAGCAAACGCAGATCGGCACCCTGCTCGGCCAAAACGCGAGCCACGTGAAAGCCAAGAAATCCGGTCGCGCCTGTGACGAAAGCTTTCAAGAAGTTCTCAGTTAGTTTTTTTGCTGCCGGCGCATCTGCCATCAGAGAATAAGTTAGCTCATATTGATCGAACAGCCTCGACGGCGCTCCAGCGCTTAAAGGTGCATTCGTAGGTTCGCAACTTACCGATATGCCTTAAGGCATGCCCTGATACGAATGTGCGAACAGAAGATGCCAAGGCCGCAAGTGTGTGCGGGAGAACCGGGGACGTCCCAACGGGGCTCGTTCTTCGTTGCCCGGGCCCTTCCGTGTAGGGCTATAGCATTCCGCCGGAGTCTGCCGACTTCTGTTCCACCATTTTTCCGCGAAATCAAATTCTGACGCCCACATCCCGGGGCTAAAGCCCGCATCTTTATCGGCCCGATCGGCACGGCGAAAGCCGTGCCCCTACCCGAAGGCAATTTATGAAATACGCTCCCGATGCCTTCTAAGTTTCGGCCTTCTCCATCACCTTGGCGTAGGTGGTTAGCGCCAGTAGGGGGAAGTATTGGCGGTAGAGATGATATTTCAAATAGAACACTCGGGGGAAGCCGGTGCCGGTGAAGTAACGCTCGTCCCACGATCCATCTTCCTTTTGAGTGCGCAGAAGGTAGGCAACGCCGCGAGCGACCGAGTCACTGCGGATATCGCCGACGGCAAGCAATCCGAGGATCGCCCAGGCGGTTTGCGAGGGCGTGCTCTCGCCAACGCCGCGCAACGCGGGATCGTCATAGGAGCCCACGGTTTCTCCCCAACCTCCGTCTGCATTCTGCACCATACGCAGCCATTCGGCGGCCTGCTGGACGCAAGGCTCGTGGCTATCCATACCGATGGCTTCAAGACCGCGCAGCACGAGCGCGGTGCCGTAAATATAGTTGACGCCCCAGCGGCCGAACCAGCTGCCATCGGGTTCCTGCTCTTTGCGAAGAAATTGAATTGCCCGCTTTACGGCAGGATGGCTTTGATCGTAGCCGTAGGTTGCCAACATCTCGAGAATGCGGCCCGTGATGTCGACCGTAGGCGGATCGAGCATGGCGTTGTGATCGGCGAAGGGAATATATTGAAAAACCATCTTGTCGTTATCTTTGTCGAAGGAGGCCCAGCCGCCGTTCTTGCATTGCATGGACAAGATCCAATCCATGGCGCGCTGGACGGACTCGCGCTGGTAGCGGCCGTTGGGATGCTCGACGCGGCTGAGCGCGAGGCAAACCATGGCGCTATCGTCGACGTCGGGATAGAACTCGTTGTTGAATTCGAAGTACCATCCGCCAGGCTTGCCCTTCTTGTTCTTAACTTGCCAGTCGCCAGGATTGCGAACCTGCTTCTGCAGGATCCAGTCGGCGCACTTCACCATTCGAGGATCGTTGGCGGGAACTCCAGCTTCACCCAGGGCGAATAGGGCGTAGGCTGTATCCCACACCGGAGACATGCAAGGCTGCATGCGGAACGTATCGCCTTCTTCGATGCCGAGCTTTTCAAATTCATCGAGAGCGCGGATCACCTGGGGATCGTCGAGGGAATACCCCTGGCAGCGCAAAGCGATGATGGCGTTCATGATCGAGGGATAAATTGCGCCGAGGCCGTCGCTCATCTCGAAGCGTTCGAGCATCCATTTCTCGGCTTGTTTCAACGCGATGGAACGCAGCGGCCGGATGTGTACGCGCTCAAACCAGTGCGTCAGGCGATCAACACAGAGAAAGAAATTGCGCCACGAAACCAGCTTTTTCGCCCAGCGCAGGTGCATGCGCGATTTCTGCATACCGCCCACGAATAGCTCTTCGACGCCCGTTTCGCGAGGAATTTTCTTGAAGGGCTTTTTAGCGTAGGCGATCGACAAGGGGACCAGGATGGCGCGCGACCAGGATGAAATCTCGTAGATATTGAACCAGAACCAGTTCGGGAACAGCACGATTTCCGGGGGGATTGCCGGGACGGCGTCGTAATCGTACTGGCCGAAGAAACATAGATAGATCTTGGTAAATGTATTGACCTCGGTGACGCCTCCGAGTTCGAGAATTTTCTTGCGGGCGCGCTGGAGGACGGGATGATCCGCGGTATAACCAGCCAGCTTGAGTCCGAAATATGCTTTCACGGACGCGCTGATGTTCGACGGTCCTGAGGCGTAGATACTCCAGCCGCCGTCTTCATTCTGGTGGCGGACGATCCAATTGGCGGCGCGCTGGAAGCGGTCCGGATCGCCGGTGCCGAGCAGGGTGTGGAGCAGAATGTAATCGGACGCGAGAGTGGTATCGGCCTCGAGTTCCCCGCACCAGTAACCCTCAGGGTGTTGCCCAGAAAAAAGAAGTTTGCGGGCGGCATGGATCGATGCGGAGACGCGGCCGACCAGGCCATCGATCTTGCCAAAGCGAAGTTGTGGTTCGGAGGCTAAGTTGGCGTCGGGGGAGTTGGTATCCATTCGGTATGCGGCTCCGTTAATCCGCGGTAGCACTGGCCGGAGCGGCGGCAATCGCTTCGACAATCTCCGGCGGCAGCCCGAAGCGGACGTTTTCCGGCATCACTTCGAGTTCCTGCACGTTGCCGAAGCCTTTGCTGGCGAGAAATGTGATGGTTTCTTCCACCAGGCACTCTGGCGCGGACGCTCCGGCTGTAAGCGCGATCGTCTTCACGTCCACTAACCATTGAGACTCGATATCACGGTAGCTGTCGATCAGATGCGCGTTGGTTCGCAGGTTGCGCGCAACCTCGACCAGACGATTTGAATTTGAACTATTTTCCGAACCGACGACCAGTAGCAGATCGGATTCCGAAGCGACCTGCTTCACTGCGACCTGGCGGTTCTCCGTGGCGTAACAGATATCCTGCGCAGCAGGGCCTTTGATGTTAGGAAATTTTTGCTTCAGCGCGGCGATGATGTCTTTGGTTTCGTCGAGGCTGAGCGTGGTCTGGGTCAGATAAGCCACGCGGTTGGGATCAGGCACGGAGAGGGCCTTGACCTGCTCAGGGTTGCCGACGACCTGGGTTACGAGTGGCGCTTCCCCGAGCGTGCCGATCACTTCATCGTGATCATGATGGCCGATGAGAATGAGCGAATAGCCTTCTTTGGCAAACTTTACGGCCTCGACGTGAACCTTGGTCACGAGCGGGCAGGTGGCATCGATGACGCGCAGACCGCGGCGGGCACTGTGCTCACGCACCTCGGGAGAAACACCATGAGCGCTGTAGATGACACGCTCGCCGTTGGGAACTTCATCTTCGCTGTCGACGAAGATGGCGCCCTTGCCGCGCAGTTCGTCCACGACAAAGCTGTTGTGGACGATCTCTTTGCGGACATAGATGGGCGGACCGAAGGCCTCGAGGGCGATGCGGACGACATCGATGGCCCGCACCACGCCAGCGCAGAACCCACGCGGCTTCAACAAAAGCAAAGTCTTTCCCTGGTTGTTTGCCACCATCCAACTCCCCACTCTAATGATCTCCCCCACACCCTACGATGCAAAAAGGGGCTCGAAAGAGGTACGGTCAGGTTACACGATGCCTCTTTACCCGGTGCTATTAAATTACCGGAAAGCATCATTGTGGTCAACGTAAGCGACAGAAACGGCGGGAATTAGCAGCGAAAGGGGAGTGGGTGCAGCGAATGGCTCCGGAAGTCAGGGCTTGAGGCTGGGGTGCGTCGTAATGCTCGTCGTAATGCTCACCATAAACGCTTCACGACATGGCGATCAAGTACCGCGCTGGCACTCAAGATCGAGATCGCCAGTGATTGAGCCTGGGCCACCAGGAGGCGACCGAATGGATCGCGATGGTGAAGGGGCAGGAGGCCGGGGTGCCGACTCTACCTATTCGCCTTGATCATCTGTTCGGCGTGCTTGCGAGAGGTATCGGTTAACTTGGCGCCGCTCAGCATTCGGGCGACTTCTTCGGTGCGCTCTTCGCCGGAGACGGGGCGAATGGTAGTTCGTGTCCGGCCGTTGCGCTCTTTCTTTTCGATCACGTAATGGTGGTCGGCGAAGGTGGCGATTTGCGGCAGATGGGTGACGCAGAGTACCTGGTTGGACCGAGCCAGCGATTTGAGCTTTTTGCCAACGGCTTCTGCGGCACGTCCGCCGATGCCGGTGTCGATTTCATCGAAGACCGTGGTGCGCTGCGGGACTGAGCGAGTAGAGGCCTTCGAGGGCGCGGTCGCCTTCGACTCTCGCTCAGGGCAGGTCCGCGCCACAGTCTCTTCGACACTGACTTTCAGGGCCAGCATCACGCGCGAGAGTTCGCCTCCGGATGCGATGTGCTCCAGCTGGCGCATGGGATCGCCGGGGTTGGTGGCGATCATGTAGACGACTTGATCGATGCCGCAGGCCGACCAGCGCCCTTCTTCCTCGCCCGTGGCGACGTCAATGCGGAAGGCCGACTTCATCGCCAGGTCGTTGATCTCTGCTTCAACCAGCTTCTGCAGTTGGCGGGCGGCATCGTGGCGCTTCTTCGATAGGGCGCGCGCGGCTCGCAGGTACCCGGTGGCGGCATTTGCCAGTTCGGCGCGCAATTCGCGCAGAATTTCGTCTTTGTTTTCGACCTCCGAAAGCTTGCGGGCGACATCTGCTCCGAAGCTGATGACCTCTTCGAGTGTGGGGCCGTATTTTCGCTTCAGGCGATCAAGCAATGCCAGACGGTCTTCCACTTCCGCCAAATGCTCGGGGGAAGCGTGGATCCCGCCGCCATAATCCCGCACCGTGGCGCCCACATCTTCCACACTGATACGCGCGGTTTCGAGCGCTGCGAGCGCTTCCTGAAATTTCGGTTCGTAGCGCGCCAACTCTTCAATTTGCTTTTGGGCGGAGCGCAAGGAAGCAGAGGTGGAGGCGTCACCCTCGTAGAGCAAATCGAATGCCCGCATGGCTGCGTTGTAGATTTTTTCGGCGTTGGCGAGCACTCGCTTCTCGGTCTCGAGTTGTTCGTCCTCTCCAGTTTGCGGTTTGGCATCTTCAATTTCACGCTTTTGAAATTGCCAGAGGTCCACCAGCCGCAACCGGTCCTGCTCGCCTTGTTGCAGACTTTCGATGCGCGTCCGAATGCTGTGCCACGCTTGGTAAGCGTCGGTCATCGCTTCCAACTGGCATCCGGCAAATCCATCCAGCAATTGCAGGCGGGCGGGAGCGTCGAAAGATAGGATGGATTCATTCTGGGCGTGGATGATGGCCAAATGCGGCGCCAACTGCCGCAACACGGCCACCGTGGCCGCCTGGTTGTTGACGAAAACACGTCCCTTACCGCCGGCCGCAATCTCGCGGCGCACGATCAAGGAGCCGTCGTCGGAACTGTCCAATCCATTGCGCTCGAGAATGTTCTCGATCGAATTTTCGGCGACACCACCGGATTCGAAGACCGCCGAGACGATCGCTCGCTCCGCGCCGGTGCGAATTACTTCGCTGGAGGCTTTGTCACCGAGCAGAAGCGCGAGAGCGTCGATGAGAATGGATTTGCCCGCTCCGGTTTCTCCCGTCAGCAGGTTCAGGCCCGAGGCGAATTCGACCGCCGCGTTGTCGATCACAGCGTAGTTTTCCAGCCGCAGTTCAACCAGCACGGAGCGTCCTAGAAATCAAATGCGAGGTTTTGCGCAGCATAGCATGAAAGACAATTGGCAGTTGGCCGTTGGCGACCGTCCGGCTTCCTGCCAAATTGGCCTGCGGCGAGAGTTCTGGCGGAATTTGGACAGCGGCAGGGCTGGGATCTGCATCGTACTCGCGGGAGATGGGGGTATAGAATTGAGCTTAAGGAATGGATCAAGGGGGCAAGGTGCGCTGCGGACGATGCGGAACTGAGAATTCCGGTGTGAACCGCTTTTGCGGGATGTGCGGAGCAATTCTGACCAAGAAAACGCAGCATCCCAGTGCTGCGGTGCCGGCACCGGCCGGGACGGCGAGATCGGAAACGGTGGCGGTTCGTCAACCTGCAGAAGCCCCCCTGAATTCTGTGGTACGACCTGCCAGCGAGGTCAGTGATCGTCGTCCCTCGGCTCCGGCCTCGGCTCCGGACCATGCAAGCCCCGTAATTACTGGACCGTCGTTTTTGGGCTTGAATCAGCCGAGTAACGGGCAAGGTGGGGATTTGCGAGGATCCTTCTATGAACACAGCAGGGGGCACGATTCACGCTCGTCCAGAGATGTGGATTATCTGCTCGAAGACGACGAGGAACCGAAGCGGAGATGGGGAATTCTGGCTGCGGTTGTCCTCGCGTTGGCTTTGGCGGGGGGATTCGGATACCTGCACTGGAAACAGGGCGGCTTCGATTGGCTGACCAACCCGCGGAAACCGGCGGCGGCGGAGCCTCCGCAAAATACTCGCGATTCAGCGGGCGCGCCGGGGTCGAGCGCGGGTACGATTCCAGGAGGTGCGAATACGAATCCTGCTTCGTCCAATCCTGAATCGAATCCCGCATCGCCGACTCCCGCAGCGACAAATCCTTTACCGCCAAATTCTGCGCCGGAGGCGGCGACTGGCGGGAGTGCGGGCGCGCCGCAGGCAGGTGGAACAGCACCAGGAGGGACGAATGCCAGCACCCCCGGAGCCTCGCAGAATGTTGCTCCGTCCTCCAGTGCCGATTCGAATGGGACTGCTTCGAACGGAACTGCTCCGAACACCGCCTCTTCGCCGGGCGCGCCGCAAAGCGCACCCTCGGCCACTCCGCCGCAGGAGTCTTCTTCAGACAACCACTCCGACAACCCAACGAACCAGCACGCAGGCAAGTCGAGCGAATCAGCGTCGGGGGATGACTCCGGCACAGGCGCGGACGCGGAATCTGGTGCGGATAACTCCAAGCCGGAAGAGCCGACCCGAACGCGCCAGGCGAAGCCGAGTCCAGTTACACCACTCGATCCCACGGTCGAGGCCGACCGTTACATCTATGGGCGCGGAGTTCGGCAAGATTGTGACCGGGGATTGCGGCTGCTGAAGCCGGCGGCGGCGCAGGCCAATTTGAAGGCGATGATGACGCTGGGCGAGCTTTATTCCAGCGGTACGTGCACGCCGCGCGATTTGCCGACGGCCTATCGCTGGTACGCGCTGGCTTTGCGCAAACAGCCGGAGAGCCAGTCACTGCAAGAGAGCCTGCAGAAGCTATGGGGCCAGATGACGCAGCCCGAGCGTCAACTGGCGATCAGATTGAGCCAGTAGGCCGTCACTTGCTACGAACGATGCGGCGCTGATATGTTCTCGCCAGGCCTCAAGTGGCGGGGCCGATGAGCGCCTAGCGGCAACGGGCAATCCAACGAAGGTTGATTTGTCGTACAACGAGTAAGGAAGAGCGAGACGTTTGTCGAGCCTGCAACGACAAGGCATTCCGGCGGATTTGGCCATTGTCACCGGCCTGAAGACCGGCGATCCGGGAGCGATGGCGGACCTTTACGACCGCTACTCTTCCGTGGTCTATGCAGTCGCGTTGAGAGTGCTCGGAGATACGGGAGCCGCGGAAGATGTTTTGCAGGAGGTCTTCCTGCAACTGTGGAGGAATCCTGGCGCGTTCGATGCGGCCCGCGGAAGCCTGGCGAGCTGGCTGGCAGTGATCACGCGGAACCGGGCCATCGACTTCCTCCGAAAGCGTCGTCCAGAAACAGATATTGAAGAGGTAGTGCTGTCGGTTGCGCCCGATCTGGCTGGAGAAGCGGAACGTGCGCGCACGGCAGAGAAGGTGCGTGGAGTCATGGGTTCCATGGCGCCGGCGCAGCGCAGCGCCCTGGAGATGGCGTATTGGGAAGGCATGAGCCACTCCGAGATCGCCGACAAAACGGGAGAACCATTGGGTACGGTGAAGACGCGGATTCGCGCGGGATTGATTGCGTTGCGCAAGGCGTTTCACGCTTGAGTGGGTAGCGGAGCTACGCTCCGCGGACAGCCGAGGCTGTCGCCACATCGAAGCGAAGATTGATGACAGAGCACGAACAATTCGCCGATGATCTCGCCTCGTATGCGCTGGATGCGTTGACGGGAGGAGATCGCGCGCAGCTCGAGCAGCATTTGGAGGGCTGCGCGTCGTGCCGGCTGGAGCTCGAGCAATTGCGGGGCGATACCGCTCTACTGGCTTTGACGGCGGCGGGACCGAGGCCTCCGCAGCGAGCTCGAAAGCGGTTGCTGGATGCTTTAGCTCGGGAACCTCGACTGGCGGTCGCGAAGCAGACCCCAGCACGCCGAGCATGGTGGGGATGGTTAGGCTGGGCGGCTACGGTTGCCGTAGTAGTCTTCGCGCTTTCGTTGTGGCGCGAGAACGTGGGGTTGAAGGGGCAAGTGGCCTCGGCAAGTTTGGAGGCGGCTGAAAGTGCGCGGCAACTGGAAGAGCTGCGCAAGATTGCGGCGCCGATCATTGAACCGGAGGCACAGCGCGTTACACTGGTGGCCGCAAAGACTCCGCCCCAGCCGCAAGGCAAGGCTTTTTATTTGAAGAATCGCAACAGCCTGGTTTTCCTGGCTAACAACATGCCGGCTCTGCCGCCGAAGAAGGCGTATGAGTTATGGCTGATTCCGACGAGCGGAGCTGCGATTCCCGCAGGAGTGTTCAAGCCTGACTCTCACGGAAATGCGACGGTGGTGAATCCGCCGTTGCCGGCTGGAACCGAGGCCAAGGCCTTCGCCATTACCGTGGAAAATGAAGCCGGTTCGCCGGTGGCGACGTCGCCGGTCCTGATGATAGGTACCGGCGAGTAGTCTTTCTTCGCGTTCTTCCCAACATCCCTAGCGACGAGCGAACGGCCGCGCAAGCGCGGAGACATTTACCTTATACCTTATTGGCTTTCCATAACTCGAGCCGGTTTCTTATCGATGACGTGGCCCTTCTTGTAGGCGCGGGCGACGTCGCCCAGAGGAACTTCCTGCTGGACCGATCCGAATTCCCATAGCGGCCGTTCTCCCTGGGCAAAGCTATAGGCGGAGGATCCGAGAAGATTGGACTCCTGAGACATGGCGTGCTCGTAGGCATGCTGCGGATGATCCCCAATCGATGTTGGCTGTGGGGTGTTATTGAGCACGGTGGCGGTTTGTCCGAAAGCTGCCGTAGCGCAGAGCAAACCGAGTGCAATGACCGCCGTTGCAATGAGCGTCGTCGCCTTGAACGTCGTGGCAAGGCCGCTGTTTGCGATGAACCTGTTCGTCATAGAATTTTTCCTTTGCAGGGAATCGTGTCGATTCATAGGGCCACGCCGCTTCTCGCGTGGTGGATGCGGAACTCGAGAATGGCACCCTTCCGGTGCTGGTAGGGGCAATCACCATACCAAACCAACGCGGCTGGGATTCGAGTTAGGACAGTCGATCGGCGCACGAGAGCAAGCGATTGCACATTTAGGGAAAACCGGCAATGCGGGAGCGAGGGAAGATTCGCCGATTTACATTTCTTGAAACGCGGGTGTATCGTTTTCGGCGCCGGAGGTTACGAACGTGACAGGAGAGAAGGTTACCTTCGTGGGGGGCGTGCTGCTGCTCATGTTTATTCTGTTGCTGCAGGGAACTTTGTGGGGCCAGACAAAGTGCGACGAGGGCAACGGGATGCTAGATTCCTCGCCGCCAAAAACGGTGAGCGTGCCGGACGTGATTCTGAAGTTGGGCGCGGCCGAGTCGCGTACCGGAGAAGCGCGTCTGCAGTACACCTATAAGCAGGATGTTCTGATGCAGACCCTGGCGGGCACGAGGGTGACGGGTGAGTTCCATGAAGTGACCACCGTCTCCTACGACTCCAAAGGAAGACGGCTGGAGGTCGTAACCTTCGCGGCGCAGCCTTCGTTGCGGGGAGTTCAGCTGACACAGGAAGACATGGAGGATATTCGCGCCTTCATGCCCCTGGTGCTTTCGAGCGACGAGATTCCGCGATACAACCTGACCTACGCCGGCCAGCAACACGTGGACGACCTCGACACCTATGTGTTCCACATGGAGCCGAAGAAAGAAGAAAAGGGGCAGCGATATTTTCACGGAAGGATCTGGGTGGACGCTGAGGATTTCCAGATCGTGAAAATATGTGGCAAGAGCGGTCCCGAGAGAGTCCAAGTCAAGAAGCACGAGCGGCCGGAATTACATCCGATGTTCGTGACTTATCGTCAACAGATCGATGGTGGCTTCTGGTTTCCAGCGTACACGCGGTCGGATGACACTCTTCAGTTTCGATCGGGGCCGGTTCACCTGCGGGAGATTATCAAGTACACGGGCTACAAGCGCGCCGATGGGCAATGAGCAGGCGCTGCAAACGCGCTGAGGTTTTCTGACCGATGTCTCTGACGTTGGCGGCGAAGTTTGCGCACTTCTCGGCCCCCCCTCCAGCGAATTTACGAAATCCGAAACGCAAAAGCCAGAGGTGCATGCCGCACGTGACATCCTGATTGCGGCACGCACAGCGCAGGAAGCGGATCGGATTTATGCAGGGGTGTAGGTGTTGATAAAGGATGATTGGGGAGGGTAGTTTTCCAGTGCTCTGGAGACCCGCTCCGCATGCAGCGGGTTTTTTATTTCTCGGGAGGAAGCCAAAAAAAACCGAAGAGAAAACCGGTGCGGGTCAAGCGTTTCCCGGAACCTCGATTGCCCGTTCGCTCCCATATTTCTGGAAGACGGAGTCGCGGGAAACGACGCCTTCCAAACGGCGCGAATCGGCGCGATTGACGACCGGAATCAGCGAGTAGTCGTTGACGTAACGCAGTGCGGAGTCGAGCGAAAGATCCGGATAGAGGCTGGGCAGAGATTGGACTGGGAGCACCGAGGCCAGAGTGAGCTCGCCTTTGCCTTCGCGATAGAAGCGCTGGAGCTGCTCACGAGTGGCGATATTCCAGCCGCTGGGATGCATACGCACCAGGAAGGTCGAATCGGCTGAATCCTGAACCCGGTGAAAGTTGGCGTCCACATAATCTTGCGCGCTCAGGATTGTGTCTGGGACCGGAAGCATGGCGTCTTCGACGCGGAGGATGGTTTCTTCGCGGTCTTCCTCGAGCGATGGCAAAATCAGCCCATCCTGGCGAGTCAGCATATCGAAGATAGGGATCGGCTGCAGGCTGCGTGAAATCAGATACGAAAAGGTATTGGCGACGATGACGGGAACGACGATCTCATAGTTGCCGCTGACTTCGAGGACCATGAAGACAGAGGTCATCGGTACGCGCAAGAATCCGGCGAACAATACTCCCATGCCGACCAGAACGTAGGTTCCGGTAGATCCAGTGAGTTGAGGGAAGAGAATGCGTTCGATATCACCGACGGCGCCTCCGAGCATGGCTCCGATGAAGAGCGTGGGAGCGAACATGCCGCCGGGAGTTCCACTGACGAAAGAGAACGTGGTGGCAATAATTTTCAAAACAGCAAGGATGGCAAGGACTTTCCATTCATATTGCCCGTGCATCGCCTCGTCCATGGAACCGTAGCCCGCGCCCATGATTTGAGGAAAGCCGAGGAAGGCAATGAGTCCGATCAGAAGTCCGGCGAGCGCGGGCTGAAAATATTGAGTCCAGCGGGGCAGACCTTTGAGGATGGGACGCAAATAGCCGACCGCTTTCGCGAATGCTACCGAGGCCAAGCCCCCGACAATTCCGAGCACGGCGTAGGCGAGAAGTTCGCTGGGACGCTTAAACGCGGTGATCGGAATGCGAAACAGGGGTTCGCTGCCCAGAAACGATCGCACGATGACGACGCTTGCGACGGCGGAAAGGACGACGGAACCCAGGATGCCGGCGCTCCAGCGTCCGATGACCTCTTCGATGACGAAAAGCACGGCAGAGATCGGGGCGTTGAAGGCGGCGGCGAGGCCGGCAGCGGCACCGACCGGGGCCATGAGACGAAGTTTTTCGCGGGAGATTTCCAGTTGACGTCCGAGAGCGGAGGCGATGCTGGCCCCGATCTGGAGAGAAGGATCTTCTGGACCAAGCGATTGGCCCGAGCCGATGGCAAGTCCGGCGCAAATGAATTTTCCAATCGCGGTGCGGAACGGAATAAATCCGTTGAAGATGTACAACGCGGATTTCGTCTGATTCACACCACTGCCGCGGATCCCGGGAAACACGTGCAGCACGAGTATGGCAACCACGATCCCGGCCAACGAGGGAATGGCAAACAGCCTCCAACTGTGGGTTTCCGGTAGGGGGCCAAGCAGGGCGAGGTGCGTCCAGTCGATCGCGAGACGAAAGCAGACGACTGCCAAACCGGAGAAGATTCCAATGAAGACGCACAGGATCAGGAAGAATACTTCTTCGTTGAAGACGCCGTCGAGTTTGGAGAACAGACGGCGCGAAGCTCTGACGCGCGCCACGGTCTGCGTGGACGAAGATGAGGAAGGGTTCACGATGGGGGCCCGATTGCTCATTGCGTCGCCGTCTCGCGCTTTCGGGAGATCAGCAACAGGGCCAGGTCAAGAGTTTGAGGCGGCCCGCAGGTAGCAGCCGTTTGCTGCTCGATCTGGAAGACGACATCCATGATGGCATCGGGAAGATCAGTTTCCGCCGGAGAGCGCAGCAATTTCAAATCGGGTTTAGCAAGAAGCCAGCGAGCCTGAAGTCCCGGAAGCGGGGAGGCTGGTGGATTGGCGGTGGAATTGAGATCCACGTGGGCCTGCTGCGCACATCGAGTAAGGCGCACTTCGGCCTGCGCCAAGGCAGCGTCAATGCGGCGGTTGCGTTCAGCGTCGGAGATATGGCTGTGGAAAGGATTGGCGCGCAGAATGAGATCGGTGGACTCAAGAAGCTGGCGCGAGGCCGAGTCCTCGGGATTGGCATTCGCTGCCATTCGTAGATAACGCTGAGCGAGAACGTAGTCTCCGAAGCGGTACGCGGTTTCGCCAGCCCCGGCCAAGGCAGCAGCGTTGCCCGGATCGAGGCGAAGAACGACTTCACACTGGGCGAGCGCGCCAGCGTAGTCCTGAGCTTGCTCGAAAAGGTGCGCGGCCTGAAGATGCGCGGCGGGACTCGCGGGTAATGAAGCGGCAAGGGCGATGAGTTCGGAGTCGGCTGGGGCGCGAGCATTCCTCTTCAGCAGAAACTCAATCAATTCGATGCGGGCTCGATTGCGGTTGGCGTCGGGATCGGAGGCCCAGACGCCGTACATGGCATTATGAAAATAGCGGGTGGCGTCTTCGATGGAACCGCGACGGGCGGCGACGCGGGCTAGAGCAAGATTGACCGCCGCATCCTGCGGAGCACGCTGCCAGAGAGCGAGGAGATAGGATTCGGCTTCGTCCAGGCGTCGAGGGTCGTTGCTGTCGCGCAAAGTGCGGGCCAGGGTGAGCTCATACTGCGGGTTGGTGGGATCGCAGGTGAGGGCAGCGCGGAACGCGGCGATGGCGTCGTCGTAGCGTTTGGTCGCCACATCCGCCAGACCTTGCGCATAAAGTCTGCGGCCACGCGCCTGCTGATTCAGGTTATAGCGCGAAACCAGATGGCTCACCGCCGCGAAGCCGCTGACGGCGGCGAGCGTAAGGACGAGAAGAATGACAGGAGCCGACCGCGGAACCAGTTTGGGAAGCTTCCATCGCATATCTCGTATCACGATACCATTTGGATGTCGGAGAGCGAGCCGGCGTTCGACACAAAAGCAGTTTGAATCGGCCCGGGTTCAGGTAAGATACTCGCTCCGCTAACCTCCGAAGATGAAGCGCGAATATCACAAGGGATATAGCCAGGAACTGAATCGCGATATGGAGGCTCTGGTTTTCGGACACGCCGGCACGCCGCTGCTCGTGTTTCCCACTTCGATGGGCAAATTCTTCGAGTACGAAGACCGTGGAATGATCAAGGTGCTGGCCGCGAAGATCGAGCGCGGCGAGTTGCAGGTGTTCTGCCCGGACGCCCTCGATACCGAAAGCTGGTACAACCGGGGCGTGCATCCCAAGGTGCGGGTGATGCGGCACCTGCAGTTCGAGCGGTACCTCCTGCATGAACTCGTGCCCTTCATCCGCTCGAAAAATCAGGCGCCGCGGCTGGCGGTGACGGGGTGCAGCTTCGGCGCCTACCACGCGATGAATTTTGCCCTGAAGCATCCGGATGTGGTGACCTACTGCGTGAGCATGAGCGGAGCGTTTGATATTCATCAATTTCTTGATGGATATTATGACGATGATTGTTACTTCAATTGTCCAACGGACTATTTGCCGAATCAGAACGACGATTGGTTCTTGAGCCGCTACCGGCAGATGAAGATTGTGCTGGGATCGGCGGATTGGGACATATGCCTGGACCAGAACGTGAAGTTCTCTGCCCTGTTGCATGGGAAAGCGGTTCCCCATTGGCTGGACATTTATGGAGATCATGCGAAGCATGACTGGCCGCTGTGGTTGAGGATGGCGGAGAAGTATTTTTAGGGTGGCGGTGCCGGTGAGGAAATGAAGCAGGTTCCCCACCGGGCTTTCCGCCCGATTCAGAATGACAAAGCGAGAGGGATGGGATGAAGAAGATTGGGATTTTATTTGGGATGGAGAATACATTTCCTCCGGCGCTGGTTGAAAAAATCAACGCGATGAAGGTTGAAGATGTGACGGCGGAGTTCGTGAAGGTGGGCGGAGTGCGGATGGATGAGGCCAAGAAATATGACGTGATCGTCGACCGGATCTCGCAGGATATTCCGTTTTATCGCGCTTACTTGAAGAACGCGGAGTTGCATGGGACGATCGTCGTGAACAATCCGTTCTGGTGGACGGCGGATGACAAGTTTTTTAATTACGCGCTCGCCCATAAGTTGGGAGTCGCCATCCCGCCGACGGTGATTCTGCCGCACAACAAACATCCTGAAGGAACGACGGACCGGTCGATGCGGAACTTGATCTACCCGCTGAACTGGCAGGAGCTGTTTGATTACGTCGGCTTCCCTGCTTTTCTCAAGCCTTATTCCGGTGGCGGTTGGAAGCATGTTTATCACGTGCATTCCCCCGAGGAATTTTTTCAGCACTACAACCAGACTGGCGATTTATGCATGACGCTGCAGCACGGTGTGGTGTTCGAAGAGTATTACCGATGCTACGTGGTGGGGCAGGAAAAAGTGCACATCATGAAGTA
>JBEKUD010000005.1:0-99472 GCA_049515395.1 Candidatus Sulfotelmatobacter sp.
AAAGGGCAACATTCGCCTGATCGGCGCCACCACCGAGAATCCCTCGTTCGAGATCAACGGCGCCCTGCTCTCGCGCACCCGCGTTTATGTATTGCAGCCGCTTACCGAAGACCAAATCGTGCAACTTCTGAAGCGCGCTCTCACCGACGAGGAACGCGGCCTCGGGGCGATGAAACTCGACACCTCCGACGCCGTCCTGAAGAAAATCGCCAGTTATACCAGCGGCGACGCGCGCAGCGCCTACAACGTCCTCGAAGTCGCGGCCGGCCTGGCGCAGCAGTCGGGCACTCACCCCGCGGAAATCACCGATGACGTCGTTCGCGACGCCCTGCAGAAGCGTACTCTGCTCTACGACAAAGCCGGCGAAGAGCATTACAACCTGATTTCCGCTCTTCACAAATCCGTGCGCAACAGCGATCCCGACGCCGCCCTCTACTGGCTCGGCCGCATGATCGAAGCCGGGGAAGATCCGCTCTACATCGCCCGCCGCGTCGTGCGCATGGCCGTCGAGGACATCGGACTTGCCGATCCCAACGCCCTCTCCCTCTGCATGGCCGCCCGCGACGCGGTCGATTTCATCGGCATGCCCGAAGGCAATCTCGCTCTCGCGCAAGCCGTCGTCTATCTCTCAGTCGCGCCCAAGTCGAACGCGCTCTACACCGCCTACGGCGACGTGCAAAACGATATTGAACAAACTGCGGCCGACCCCGTCCCGCTACACCTCCGCAACGCTCCCACCGGACTCATGAAGGACCTCGGCTACGGAAAAGACTATCAATATGCCCATGACGTCGAAGGCAAAGTCGCCAACATGCAATGCCTGCCCGACAATCTGCGTGACCGCGTCTATTACCACCCCACGAATGAAGGGATCGAGAAGCGCATCCGCGACCGCATGGAAGAGATCAAGCGCCTGCGTCCGGGCTCCCCAGCGAATCGGCCTCGCCGAAACAGCGAGTCGTAGCGTTACCCTTCAGCTTCCAATTTGTATGGAGCTGGTTTCATAAATTGTTTTTGGGGTCGGGCACGGCGTTCGCCGTGCCGATTAGGAGCTCTAGAAATGCGGGCTTTAGCCCCTGAGGGTCGCGCTTACCAGTCTGAAAATCATTTTATGAAACATCTTGTAGTCGTTCTTTAGGGGCTCGCACAATGGCCACGGTTACTGCAAATATCTTCGGCCCGGGATGATGTCCGCGCTTTTGCCGCTGGCGTGCCGCTGCGCGATGACGCCAGCGTCGCATTTGTCCAGGTGGGATGCGGATAGAGCTTGTGGCCGATGATGTTCACGCAGTAGGCAACGGCAGCGAAGAGCGCGATGAAAATGAGCAGGCTCCAGCCCGCTCGGAGTCCGTCTGGGCCGATGAAGATCTTACGGAGAAACCGGTGCTGGCGGGGGCGGGATCGGTTCGGAGGCGGGTATCCGCGACGCGTAATGACTCACAGGGCTTCCTCGTTCCAGTCGCAGCTCATTTAGGCCTTCTGCGACTCATCGGAAGTGCGCCCGATGTTCTTTCAGAATACAGCGATCCATCACCACAAGAATCCCCGACTTGCGCGCCTTCTCCGCGGCCTTGTCATGAATCACGCCTTCCTGCATCCAGATCGCTGGCACTTTCAACTGAATTGCCTGGTCCACAATTTCCTCGACAAACACAGGCCGCCGGAAAATATTCACGATGTCGATTTTCACAGGCACGTCGAACAGTGACCGATAAGCCTTCTCCCCGAGTGAGCATTCAATCTTAGGATTCACAGGAATGATGCGGTACCCTTGGCTCTGCAGGTAGGCTGACACGCCATGGCTCACGCGCATCGGATCGTCGGACAGTCCGACCACCACGATGGTTTTTGCGTGCTTCAGAAGCTCAGTTACATCGTCCGCCCGAGGAAGAGAGGCCATTTCGTTTTCGACAAAGCAAGCGTTTCTTTCTTGACACCATGCGCGTCTGGCTAGCTTCCTTCATTTCTTCTTGGTCGTATCCAACTTCTGTTTGTACATCTTCGACGCCAAATTGCGCACGGTTTCAGACACTTCTTTATTACTGGACAGATTCTTCAGATCAGCCATCAGTAGGTGTTTCATCAATCCTAATCCAAGATCAAGCGGAGTCCGCGGATTCGCCACCAGATTCCGCACCACAATGTAATTCTTCATGAAGCGCCGCTTCAGCGGAATCTGCCTTAACACCGCTTCCAGCACATTTTTCTGCAGCGCGAATTTTTCCACTTCCCCATCGGAAAGTTTCGGCGCTTCAAGCACCGCGAGCGCAACCACCTTCGTGCCATCGCGAATCAGAATCGAACGTTCTTCCTTGTTCCCCTTGAGCGCCAGTTGAATGCGGCCCTTTACGTCCAGTCGACCAATCTTTTGCATGGTGTTTTCGCGCTTCGCAAAGACTGGCGCCCCCGGCACAGCGTGGCCACCCGGTTTCGCACCCTCAGCGCGAACTGTCTTGGTCGCCGCCGATCCTGCAACCGCGCCTGGCTCCGGGTTGCTGGTTATTTCCTGCACTGCCGACACCGGGAAATAGTCGGCTCCCAGCAGATCTAAAATGCCGCCGATCGGCTGAAACGGCTTCCCTTCCTCTGCGCTGATTTCCGAGGCGTGCTCCGCCAGGTAGGCCGTCACCGCTTCTTCGGGATGTTCAACCGTCTCCTCCCGGGCTTCGATTGCTGCTGAATCGGCAGGCTCAAGCGCGCTTAGAAGCGCCGCGGTTACAGGTTCTTCCGGCTTACCGCCGCTCAGAAACTCAGCAATTTTCGCAGCCTGATCCGGATTCGAATAAGGATTCGATCGCAGAGTCTTCAGAATTTCCTTCGAAGCCTGCACCCGCCCGCTCTGCAGCATCGTCGTGATTGATTCTGGAGACGCGGAACGAGCCGATTTAGCTAACTCACTCTCCGGGACCGAAGGATTTTCCAACAGCGCCGGCAGCAGCTTGGGACGCAGATTCTCAGGCGATACCAGATACTTCAGCACCTCCTGCGACGTCTTCGGGTCGCAGGCCGCAACCAGCGAAGCCTTCTCGTCCCATCCCGCCAGGGTCATGCGGGCTAGATCGCCGAAAACTTTATTGTGCTCGGCAAGATAAACCAGAATCTCAAGATTTTCATCCGGCGGCACCGACAGCGCGCCTCTCGCCGCGAACTGCATCATGTTCGACGGCAACTTCAATGCGCGAATTTGATCGATCATGCGCCCCATATCTTTTTTATTTCTTGGAACGATGAGACCGTTTCACCTTGGCAGCGGCCTCAAGTTCCAGCACTCCAAGCTCCAACTCGCGAGCCAACCGGTTCGGCTCGCCCCGCTGGAATTCCTGCAGCAACGCGCGATAGTACCAAAGAGTTCCATCGCGCCCGCCATGAAAGCGCGCCCACACCCTTTCCCCAACCTCGCGATAGTCGGAAAGAATCGAGCGCACGTTGTTCAGCTTGTCGGCCGCGGAAACCAGCCTCGTTTCTGCATCCGCACTCTTCAAATGTAGAAGATAAGTCTCCTTCCGCTCGCGCCACGGCGGCTTCGGCTCCGTATCCGAGTCCGTGCATCCATCCACAATCTTTGCTACGCGAGGTCCAAACCGCCGCTTCACTTCCTCCGACATCGGCGCGCCGCCGCAATCTTCCACCACATCGTGCAGCAAGGCCGCGATCGCAATATCTTCATCTCCGCCATATTCCAGCGCCAGTGACGCCACTCCCATCAAATGCGCAATGTAGGGGATCGTCGAAGCCTTGCGCGTTTGCCCGGCATGTTTCTCGGCTGCGAACAGAAATGCACGTTCAAATCGCGGACCGAGTTTCCCTACCGCCGCCTTCGCCGCTTTCCCGGGCACACTATTTCTCCTGTTTCTCCCCACGCCGCGCCGCCAAATATGCCCGAATAAAAGGCCGCAGATCTCCATCCAGCACCCGATCCACATCACCCACTTCAGTCTTCGTGCGATGGTCCTTGATCATGCGATAAGGCTGCAGAACGTAGGAACGAATCTGCGACCCAAAATCGTTGTCCAGTTTCGAATCCTCAATCTTCTTCGTTGCCGCGCGCTTCTTCTCCATCTCAAATTCATAAAGCTTCGACCGCAGCATGCTCATGGCACGCTCGCGGTTCTTATGTTGCGAGCGTTCGTTCTGGCAACTCGCGACCAGCCCCGTCGCAAGGTGCGTGATCCGCACCGCCGAATCCGTCGTGTTCACATGCTGTCCGCCCTTGCCGCTCGATCGGTAAGTGTCAGTACGAATATCCTCGGGCTTGATCACCACTTCAATGCTGTCGTCGATTTCCGGCGAAACAAATACGCTGGCAAACGACGTATGCCGCCGCTTCGCCTGATCGAACGGCGATATTCTGACCAGCCGGTGCACGCCAATTTCACTGGTCAACAATCCGAAAGCATATTCGCCGTTCACCGCAAACGTCGCCGATTTCAGCCCCGCCTCTTCTCCCGGCTGATAATCATAAAGAACCGTTTCGAATCCCTGCCGCTCCGCCCATCGCAAATACATGCGCAGCAGCATGTCGGCCCAGTCCTGCGACTCCGTTCCACCCGCGCCCGGATGAATCGTCACAATCGCATTCAGGGCGTCGTTGTCACCTGAGAGCAGCGTCTCGGTCTCCAACTTATCCACCAACTCGCGCAGGGAGTCGATCTCGCGGCGCAAGTCGGAGTCCACATTCTCGCCTTCCTTCGCCAAGTCGAAGTAGGCCGCAATGTCGTCGCCGCGGCGCGCCAAATCGGCGTCGGTGGCCAGCAAGTGTTCCAGTCTTTTTTTCTCCCGCATCACCTGTTGCGAGCGTTGCGGATTCGACCACAAATTCGGGTCGGCGGACTGCTTCTCAATTTCGCTTAGTTGTGGACGGAGTTTGCCCGCGTCAAAGATACTCCCGAAGTTCCCGCACCTTTTTGCGCAACACCCCGTATTCCTGCTCGCACTCTTGATTCATGAGGATTCTGCTTTCCTGCGGAAGCCAATGCGCGTTAGCAACGCCCCCGCCGAAATTATCGCACAGAGATACGCAAACCAGTCCCCATGCCGCGTGTAGAACGTGGTTACGGAAGTGAGTGCAAATGGCGCTAGCAGCACCCCTTGCTGCTTACGCGGAAGTCTCGCCACCGTCCGGCCATAAGGATCGATCGACGCCGTCACCCCTGTGTCCGTCGCACTCAGAATCCACCGGTCATTCTCAATCGCTCGCATCCGCGTCTGATTCAAATGCTGCGCATACGCCCCGCTATCCCCGTACCAGCCGTCGTTCGAAATATTTACAAAGACCTGCGCGCCCTGATCGGCAAACTGCCGCACTTCATCCGGAAAGACCGACTCGTAGCAAATAAAAATTCCCAGCGGAATGTTTCCTGCGGAGAGCGGCGCTCGCGACGATCCTTTCTTAAACTCTCCAACTTCTTTGGTGAGGCCTCCTGCGAAGGCAAACCACTGTGGAAACGGCAGATATTCTCCGAAAGGAACCAGATGCACTTTGTCATAGCGCTCCGTCCAATCTCCCGATGGACTGACCAGCGCAGCGGAGTTGAACATTTCCGATGGCGTCTGGCCGTTCTGCGTGTCGCGCGTGGTCCCGATGGAACCTGCGACCACCCAACTGCGCGTCGCCCGCGCCATTCCGCTCACCGGTTCGCGGAACAATGGATCATTCGCAAAAAAGGGCGCCGGAGATTCCGGCCACACGATCAAATCCGCCTGCCCCCCTGCGCCCACCGCCACGGAGGAAGAGCGCGACGAAGAAGACGGTGCATTGGAAGCCTGCGCCCTCTCGCTGAGATCAGTCAGTTCGCGCAAGATGCGCTCAAACGCAGCCCGCGTCCAATTCTCATCCACTGGAATATTTTCCTGGACGAGCAGCGCCTCATGATTCGCCGGAATCGCGGGAGCATCCACCAACCTTCCCGCCTGAAGCACCGTTGCCGCCACCAAAGCCGCCAGCAGTAATGTGCCCCGCTTTTTTCTTGGCACCAGAAACGCCGCAGCGACCGCAACATTCACCAGCATGATCTCGAACGAGACCCCGTACACTCCAGTCCAAGTGGTGATGCGACTCAACGAAAGATTGTCTACCTGCGCCGTGCCCAGCAGGTCCCACGGAAACCCCGTGACCCGCGTCCGCGCCAACTCCACTGCCACCCATAGAAGGGGCACAGCCATCAGCGCGCGCCGGTTGTCCCGCCCCGGTCCCGCCGTCAACCCCAGCAGCAAACCAAACAGCCCGTGGTAAAGTCCGAGATAAAGACAGAAGAGAAATAGCGCGAGCGCAGCCGCCCCTAGGCTGAGCCCACCGTGCTCGTGCATCGTGTCATAAATCCAGTAACACGTGCCCGCATACCAAATAATTCCGGAAGCATACGCCAGCAGAAACGCCTGCCCCGGCGTCGCTGCCTGCAGATTGACGGAGCCATCGACCTCCAGAGCGCCTGCGGGACGCGCCCGCAGCAGGGCCACAATCAGCGGAGCAAAGGCCGCCCACGATAAAACATAGAGTCCGGGCAGCGGAAAAATGAGGACTTGGAGCAGTGACGATAGTCCCACCAACAACCACGCGCTGTAATGAATTTGCCGCACCGGCAAGGATAGCAAACCACGCTTGTCACCAGAGCGCACGCAAGCACTCTTGTCATTGTCAGAGCCCGCTGCGACCGGGCTACCAGGCAGTTCTTGTCATTCGAGCAGGCTATAAAACACTCTTGTCATTCCGAACCGAGCCGAGAACTCGGTGAGGAACCTGTTTTCCCGGCTCGCCCCACGTAACCCCGCACAAACTCCACAATCTCCGTCGTCACATATGGCGGCGGCGAAATCCTGAACACCGGCCGCCCCGACACCGCCTTCAACGAAACCCCGTGCCACGCAGCCTTGCCATTCGCACCGTCATGCAAAATCACCGCGTCCGCCCGGTCCATAAATTGCTGCGCCGACGTCTTGAAGTCCTCCGTCCCGGGATTGAGCACTGTCATATACAAATCCGGCCGCAGAAATTGCATTACGCTATTGGATTCCACGATCACATTGCGTGACGATTCAATCCGCCGTCGCAGCGCAGGCATCGCCTCTGCCAAGCGACGCTGTTCGGTCCGCACCCAAAGCGCCCGCACCGCTCCCGCCAGCAGAAAACGCGACGTATCCGACTCCCCTCCCCGATCGTTCTCTTCTGAAATCGCCCACGCATGATCCGCGGTCGCGCAGTCGCATGCCTCTCCATTCGCCGAACAAACTCCATGTCCGTACTGCGTAATCTTCACCGCCATCCACTCCCATTCGCGTAACCCGGCAATCAGCCCCGCAACCACGCTGGTCTTCCCCACGCTCCGCGAATGTCCGCCAATCACCACGATTGCCACGCCCTACCTCTTCTTCCCCAAACGCGCCAGCTCCGCCAGTTGCTTCAGATATTGCCGCACCGGTTGCGCGGGAGTTCCCCAGAATGCCACGCCCTTGCCCCGCAAAACTTTATTCGGCAACACTCCGCCCTGCCCGCCCAGCATGACTCCTTCTTCGATGCGCGCATGCTCACCAATACCCACCTGCCCTCCCAGCACGACGTCGTTCTCAATCACAATGCTGCCGGAGAGCCCGGTCTGCGCCGCAATCACCACATTTTCCCCTAACCGGCAGTTGTGGCCAACATGCACCAGATTATCGATCTTCGTCCCTCGCCCGATCCTCGTTTCTTCCAGCGCGCCACGATCGATCGTTGCATTCGCCCCGATCTCCACATCGTCTTCGATTACCAGTCTGCCCACCTGCGGAAATTTTTCATACCGGCCGTCCTTCACGTCGCGCACATATCCGAATCCATCGCTTCCCAGCACCGCCCCTGCATGCACGATTACACCATCTCCAAGCTCCGTCCCCGCATACATCGTCACATTCGGATAAATCTCGCATTCGCTCCCCACCTTCACACCACACCCAATCACGCACCCGGCGCCAATTCGACTTCCTTCGCCGATCTTCGCGCCCTGCGCAATCACAGCGCGGTCTTCCACCACCACACCCACTCCTAGCGAAACTGAAGCGTGTACGACCGCACTCGCGCGCACGCCAGCTTCACGCCCCTCGTGCTTTCCCTCCCCCAATAACCGCGCCGCCCGCGCAAATGCCAACTTTGGATGAAGGCAAATCAGCAACGGTTTCCCCGATGATCCAGCCGCAAATTCTCCCGCAATCACCGCCCCCGCGCCACTCTGCAATGCCTGAGAGAAATATTTTTCTTCTTCGACAAAAACAAGTTGGTTCGCGGATGCGGACGCGATGCTCGCCACCCCCGCTACCTGAATTCCTCCGTCCCCCCGCAGGCGGGCTCCCACAGCCTCGGCAATTTCTTGCAGCGTGTGTTTCATCGCTCTCACTCTATCGCACAGCATCGATCAGACGGAAGGCAGGCCGTCTGCGACCACAATCGAGCCAAACGCTTCCGACAGAAGATGATCAAACAGAAGATCATAAAAGGACGATAATCAAGAAACCCTATGACTCGCCGATTCCCGCTCTCCGATGGCCTCGTACTCACCGCATTCGTCCTGATTGCCTTCAGCCTGGCACTCCCTCCTCGCTCCTCAGCCCAGCAGACCGCCCGCCGCCTCATCCTCAAAGACGGCTCGTATCAATCCATCACGAAATACGAAGTGAAAGGCGATCGCGTCCGTTACTACAGCGCCGAGCGCGAAGAATGGGAGGAACTCCCTTCGTCGCTGGTCGATTGGAAGGCTACCGAACAATACGAGAAAGATCGCGCCTCCGCCCCGGCCATTCCCGAAGCAGCGCTGATCGACAAGGAAACCGAGGCCGACCGTGAAGCGTCTCGCCTTCCGGAAGTCGCCCCCGGCCTGCACTTGCCGGAATTTTCCGGTATGTTCCTGCTCGACAATTTCAAAGGCCAGCCGCAACTCGTCGAGGTCCAACCGAATGAGGGCGATATCAATCGCAACACCAAAGGCAACATCATTCGCGGAGCCCTCAATCCTGCCAGCGCCAAGGCGACGATTGAACTAGACGGAGAACACGCCCCGGTGTTCTCCCACGTCGCCGTACCCTCCCTCTACATCAAACTGGAAGACGAGGCGTCAACCTCGGAGCCGCCGCCTGGCGAAACCGCATCCTCCAAACCTTCGCAGCCCAGTCTCGACGCTCCTCGCGCCGAGGCTCAGCGTCCCGATCAGCCCCAGCAACCCGAGCGACCCATGGCCCCCACCGATCGCTTTCGCATCGTGCGTCTGAAAGTGAAAAGCGGCAAACGTATCGTTGGTGATCTCAAACGCACCCCCACCGGCAAGCCAAGTCAGGATCAAAATTACGTGAAGACCACCATCGACCGCGTCACCGCCGGCTGGCTCAAGCTCACTCCCACCGAAGATCTCGTACCCGGTGAATACGCCGTTGTGGAGGCACACGGATCTGATAGCATGAACCTCTACCTCTGGTCTTTCGGCGTCAACCCCGGCGCCCCCGCCAATTCGAATCCTTGGACCCCCGGTGTGATCGAGGGTGGGAAGGACAAGACTGAAGGCGAGAAAAAATAATCCAATCGTGCAGATGAGCCCGAGCGAGCCGGAAGCCAGCAGCCAGAAGCTGCGCCTACTTCATCACTCCACGCTGCGCAATCCCAATGTTGTCTCTCGAAGTGTTCTTCACCAGATACATCATCTCGTCGGCCTGCCGGATGACATCGTGCGCGTCGCGCGCGTCGTGCGGATAAGTCGCCAGCCCAATGGAAGCTCGAACATTCAGATTCAATCCCTCGTCGCGGCAGAAATTGCTGACCCGCAACGCATCGCGCAGACGCTTGGCGACGACCAGCGCCTGGTCCTTCCCGGTCTGCGGCAACAGCACCACGAACTCATCGCCACCGTAACGGAAGGCAAAATCGATCAGCCGCAACTGCGCTTTAATCAGATATCCAATCTCCGCCAGTAACCGGCTCCCAATCAAATGTCCATGGGTGTCGTTGACCGACTTGAAGTGGTCCAGATCGATAAACAACACGCTGAACTCATAGCCGAATCGCGACGAACGATAAACCTCCGTCTCCAGCGTCTTGTAAAGATGCCGGGCGTTATAAAGCCCGGTACAGTCGTCGGTGATGGTCAGTTCCTGGATCTTTTCCACCCAGCGCGCATTCTCGATCGCGATAGCGGCGTAGTCACACAAAGCCTGCAAGAAAAAAACTTCTTGCTCGTTGAATTGCGACCGGTCCACATTCACCAGTTGAATGACACCCAGCACCCGCAGTCTCGAGCGAAGCGGCACGCAGATGATCGACCGGGTCTCCCACTGCGTTACCTCGTCGATCCGCTTGGAAAACCGCTCATCCCCAAGTACATCATTTGAGATTACCGGCTCGCCGTGCTTGGCCACCCACCCTGCGATTCCCTCACCCACCTTCAGCCGCACATTTTTCAGAACTTCCGCCTTGTCGCCCACCGCAATCGCGAAATAGAGCTCTTCTTTTTGCTCGTCCACCATCAGCAGCGACCACGTATCCGGACGGAAATATTCCGCCATCTTTTCCATGATGGTTTGCAGGATCGAATCCAGGTCGAGCGATGACGTGAGCGCCTTCGCCACATCGTGGAAGATGTTGAGCTCCTGGATCTGGCGGGTTAGCTGAGTGCCGGCAGCCTCGGACATGCGGCTTTCCTTCATCTCCGGTGTGTCGCGGCCTTTAAAACCCGCGAGCTCTCGTACTTTGAACCTTGATTTCGAATCGTTATCCAATTTTCGAATCGAAGATTCGTGGCATGGACGGGTTAGACAGTTCCCAAAATTATAGATTCGTTGCCTGGACCGGGCAATGAACCTTGGTAACCAGAACCCGTAACGTCAATGGCCTCTGCCCGATCGTCGTTCTGGATAGCTTGACCCCTGCGCTCAATCCTTGGCGTACTCTATATATCTATGTCCTCCAAAGTCAGCGATCCACGCGCTCTCGCCTTCACCTTCGCGGTGATGATTCTCTCCCTGGCAAGCTCGCACGTCTCAGCCGCCCGCCCCCGGGACTCGAAAGCAGACTCCAAAACCGTTTCCGAAGTCGACGCCGGTCTGGGCCCCTGCACCGCTGATTTCATCATCGCCAACGAAGCCGGTGAGCCAGTGTATGCCGCCAACGTTCGAGTTCACCTCGCTTACGGATTCATGTCCCTCCACAAATTCGACCTCCAGGTCGGAACCAATGCCGAGGGGAAGGCCCGCTTCATCGGTCTCCCGGAGAACCCCAAGCAAGGCCTCTTCTTCCGCGCTTCCGACGCCGACCGCGAAGGCACCGCCTTCGACAACCCCTCCAAAACCTGCAAAGCCCAATTCACCATCGTCTTGCGAAAAAAATCACAACCATCAATGGAGAATGCTTTCTTTGACGGCCGCCGTGAAATGCCTGGCCAGCGTGGAACCGCGGCGTCTCAGTACGACTCGTGGATCTTCTAAGAATTAGGGACTTTAGACCGGTAGATCGTTTCATGCACCCGCCTCTGGCATCCGCCGTCGCCTTCGCCTATGATAATGGGCGTCTCAATGCGGGCTTTAGAGGTCACTTGCCTGCCGGGGTCCGGTGTGGGTTCATTCGGAGAAAAACTTCGCAAGCAACGAGAACTGCGTGGCATTTCGCTCGACGCCATCTCCACCACCACGAAAATCAGCACGCGCATGCTCCGCGCCATCGAGGACGAACATTTTGACCAGCTCCCCGGCGGCGTTTTCAATAAAGGCTTTGTCCGCGCCTACGCCCGCCAGGTCGGCCTCGATGAAGAAGAAGTCGTAAACGACTACCTGGCCGCCCTCCGCGAAACCCAGATTCACTCTCAGGCCATTCTTCCAAACTTCCGCAACCCGGCCGCCAATTTCCCCGAGAGTCAGGATACGTCCAGTCAGGATACGTCCAGTCGCGATACGTCGAGCCACAATGCCTCCGTCGGCAACGCCGATCGCAAACACGCCGATCACAATAAGGACTTGCGAGCCAGCAGTTCTCCCGGCAATGGTCTTCGCGCTTCCGGCCCATTGCGCCCGCGTCTCCAGAGCGATGGGGTCCGCCTGAAGGACTCGGCATCAAATTCACCCCGGCCGGATCGCCGTATCGAAGCCCGCCGTAAAGACCCGCGACGCAAAGGCGACCGTGAACTTCATCCTCAGGAAGCTCACGCCGCGCCGAATCACATTGCTCCAGATCGTCCCGACAAAGCTCTCGACGATGCCGTCCCCTCCGCGCCCCTGTCTTTCTTGAACCTTACTTCCGCGCCATCGCGTTCTCATCCCCCAAGCAGCCGACCTGAACCACTCGAGGCAGCGCCAACCACCGCTGGGAATATCCCTTCTCGCCGCGTTCCTTGGGAGAAACTGGCCATTCCTCTGCTTGTGATCACGCTTGTGCTCGCCTTCTGGGCTTTCCATCGCCGCAGCCACGCCGCCACGGCATCCCCGGGCGGAACGCCGCAGCCGTCCGCCGTGCCGGTAGCCGCCGTGGCAACCCCCACCACCGAATCCTCCGCCACGCCAAGTCCATCGCCAGTCTCACGCTCCGACGAAACGGCGATGCTCCCAGCCCGATCCGCCCCCGTTTTGCCGGCTGTCAAGGCCAATCTCCCTGTGTCCAAACCTCATGCTCGACAGGTCGTGCCGCCGTCCACGTTCACACTGATCGTCCGTGCCGCGGAGACATCCTGGGTGTCCATTGCCGCCGACGGCCAGCCCGCCGCCCGAGAAACTCTCATCGCGCCTGCCAACACCTCGGTTCGAGCCTCTCACGAGATCGTCGTAGAAACTGGCAACGCAGCCGGCGTCAGCTTCCTGCTGAACGGCAAAGAAATCCCCGCCCACGGCAGCCCCGGCGAGTCCCGCACTTACACCTTCGATGCTTCAGGATTGCGAGCGTCGTACGCCTTGCCGGCCGGGAATGGCGTGCGGTAGCTGGGCTTATACCGAATTTCCCACGGACCCGGAACCTGAACGCCGCTCACGCGCGTGCAGCTTCCCGCACCATCGTCGCGATCGTCTTCGTAAAGATCGCGCGAGCCTGGGTCGCATCCCTGGGCAGGATGCTCTTTTCGATCAGCAGCATTGCGGTTCCGTGCACGATCATCCACAGCGCCATCAGGATCCGTTCGCGCTCGTCGGCTGATCCACCAAGTTTCTCCGCAAGCTTTCGCCTCATCGCCTCCCTCGCTGGACGCCCCACGGGCTTCACTCCGACGCGAGTGGCACGGGGCGAATAAAACAGCTCATACTCCTTCTGATAAAACAGTTCATACTCGCGGGGATGGCTTAACGCGTAATCCAGATACCACTCGCATCCCTGTTCCGGAGAGGATGCCCCTTCCAGCCGGGCTGCAAACTCCAGCCGTATGCGCTGCAGCAGCCCTCGCAAAATGTCATCCCGGTCTCGAAACCGCCGGTATACCGAAGGCGTATTCGTCCTCGCCGCCTTCGCCACCGCTCGCATGGTCAGAGCCTTCTCTCCGCCTTTCTTCCAGAGCTTTTGCGCTGCGTCCAGTATTCTGCCTTCCAGATCGGGGTCCGGTCGCCGTGGCAATTGATCTCCCCTCCTCTTTACAGATTATATTTACATCGTTAACATAACGCTGTACAGTAAATGAGGTCCTCTCCCCTGGCCCACCCCTGGGGCGATTCCCGGGACGGAGCGAGACAGTTTCGGAACCCTCAAAAAAGTTGTTCTACCCCCACGCTGCAAAGGGACGGCGCAAGCCGTCCCCCTTTTTCCCCCCTTCTTCTTTTTTCGGACCCGGCGGCGATGTTGATCTTGAGCTTGCGCTATCCCATCCTTCAAGAAGGCAGGTGTCGGGCACGCTCTGGCTTCGAGTCCCCTCGATGCTACGGATTCCCTTCCCGCAGCAAGACCACGTCGGCGACGTCGTGCTCGCGGATGACGGCAAGGGTTTTGCCGTCCGGCGACCAGTGGAAGTCGGTGATTTTTTCGGAGGTGAAGTGTGTCAACTGGTGCCCCGGCGAACCGTCGAGCGGCTGGAGCCAGAGGTTATCCACGCCATTTTCGCTGACCTTGTACGCCAAGACGTTGGCATTCGGGAGCAGTTGGGTGGAAGGACTCAAAACGCGACTTCCAGCGAAGCGCGGGTCGAGTTCGAGCAGACGCCGTCGAGAAGCGCCATCCAAACTCGCGATGGCGAACTTGGCGCGTGCGTCATGCGTGACCGGGTCGGCGACGTCCACGACATAGCCGAGAGATTTTCCGTCCGGAGAAACGAAGCTGATCGCCTCGATGCCGAACTGGTCTGGAACGGCAGTTCCGGGGACCGGCTCCGCTGTGCCTCCGTCAATGGGTATGCGCATCAGACGGGCTAATCCGGGGCGGTCGATGAAGTACATCCACTTGCCGTCGGGGGCACATAGAGGATTGGTGTCAAATCCTCCGCTGGTCAATTGTTTGGGTGCGGCGCCATCGGCACTGGCGCGCCAGATTGTGACCTTGGAGGAGCCAGCGTGGAACCACCAGGAAAGCAGCAGGTAGCGGTTAGCACACGAGGAAAATCCGAGAAGGAAAGCATTCGGGTCGGCTATCAGGGCAGCGGAGTTATGTCCGTCCGCATCCATGCGTGTAATGCCGGCGGCATCGGCCACCAGCAACTTTCCATCGGGAGTCCAATCGAGCTCGCGGGGGTCGGCGACTTGCGACACCGATTGCGGCTGCGGACTGGTCTTTGGCGAGACGCCGCCATCGAGGAGCGCCAGCGCGTGTGTGGTCTTCACCTGTACGCTGGAGGCGCTCTTGCCGTCGGCGGCGACCGTCAAGGTGGAGTAACGATTGGTGTCGCGAGTGATGGCCTGGAGCTCGCCTTTGTCAGACAGCACTCCAATTTGCGCCCGCTCGAAATTCGGTCCCTTTGCTCCAAAGACGCAGAGCAAGGAATGTCCGCCGGGCAACCACTTCAACTCGTTGACATCGTCGGTGGGGAGCACAGCCAAAGTGGATATCTGTTTGCTCCCGAGGTCGAAGCTCTCGATATAGCTAAGGGCCTCGCCTGAGGAATCGAAGGAGTAGGCAATCCGCTTGCCATCCGGAGACCAACTGATGTGCTGGGGATCGGCGCCACGAGTGGATTGCGCGATCCTTAGTACGGTTTCGTCTCCGCCGTCCTCGTTGGCCGTGAGCAAGCGATACTTCCCGGGCTCGGGGTCGTTGGCCCGAATGTAGGCGATGCGCCGCCCGTCAGGAGAGAAGGTTAGGTCAGAGTCGACGTCGTGGGCAACGACCTTCGGAACGCCACCCAAAACCGGGGCACGGAAGAAATCGAACTCGGTGCCCTGATGATTGGCGGCCTTCTCGAAGTAGACGTAATTGCCATCAGGAGAAAAGGCGAGGTGACGGTATATGCCGGCTGCTGGCGAAACGGTTTGTGTGTCGCTCCCCGTGGGGATGTTGCGCAGCCACAGGCCTTGCATTCCATTGTCGTTTTGCACGTGCAGGATGTACTTCCCATCGGGCGAAATGGCAGCTAACTCGGCTTTGCCAGTATTGGTAACCTGCGCGATGGTGAAATTCTGAAAAGCCGCAGATTTGGATCCTTCCAGAAACGAATAGACGCCGAAGCCCGCGGCCACAACCAGCGCACCGGCAACGACGACTGCCACGATGGTTCCCGCGCGGTGCTCGCGCGCCACTCGAGTCACGCTGGAACTGCTGCCGCTGGCCGGCGATACCGCGATCGACGGACCACTTCCGGCGGCCACACCGCCCGAACCGGACACCGGCGGCGTCTGAGTTTCGGCGGCTGGGGCGGATTCTGATGCTGCGGCCCTTCGCCCCGATCCACTATCGCGCTGCAATCGCTTCAGGTCGCTGCGTATCTCCGAAGCGTGCTGATAACGCAGCTCACGATCCTTTTCCAGGGCTTTATCGATGATCTCTTCGAGCCGCGCCGGAACCTCGGGATTCAGCCGGGCAGGTGGAATCGGCGCCTTGCTCAGAATCCCTTCGAAGATGATTGCCGACGTATCTCCGCGAAACGGCACCGCTCCCGTCGCCATTTCATACAGCACCGCGCCAAAGGAAAACAGATCGGTGCGAGTATCCAACTCCTTGCCCCTGGCTTGCTCGGGCGACATGTAGGCAATCGTGCCTACAGCCGTTCCCGGACTGGTGAGGAACGCATCACTCACGGCGGTGGGCCGGTTCATCGCTCCATCATCACCCGCACTCGCGTGCGCCGTGGGGACGAGTTTCGCAAGACCAAAATCCAGGATCTTGGCGTGGCCCCGGCGGGTCACGAAGATATTGGCAGGCTTGATGTCCCGATGAACGATGCCTTGAGCGTGGGCTGCGTCCAGCGCATCCGCGATCTCGACGGCGAGTTGCAGTAGAAGCTCGGTCTCCAGAGGGTGTCCGGCGATGCGGTGCTTCAGCGTCACGCCATCCAGGTATTCCATGACGATAAACGCCTGACCGTTTTGCTCGTCAACCTCGTGGATGGTGCAGATGTTGGGATGGTTCAGCGCCGAAGCCGCCCGCGCCTCGCGCTGAAATCGCTCCAGCGCCTGCGCGTTCGAAGCCACTTCTTCCGGCAGAAACTTGAGGGCGACGAAGCGTCCGAGCTTGATGTCTTCGGCCTTGTACACCACCCCCATGCCGCCGCCGCCAAGCTTCTCGACAATACGATAGTGGGAAATAACCTGGTCGATCATTCGGCCGTGCCTGCTTCTAGAGTCGCTTCATATTACGGACGTAGCCCCGAATCGTCAACGAACCGCTCATGCGGGTCATGCGGGAACGGACACTCCCTAGCCTGTCTCCAAGTCCGTGCAGAACGTAGGACTCCTGTCCGCTGCCGACGACGCGCGCGACGTCCTGCGCAATCAAGATCAAAGCCTCGGCGCTCGCACAATGAGGCCTCGGGTCTTTGCTAATTGCCGATGCCCCCCGTTCTCGCCGCCGGCGGCGAACTCCTTGAAGCGATCAAGAAGCCACCGGGATGCCCTCGAGACGATTTACAGCTGGTGCGGTTGGCTTGCCTTGCTCATGGATGTGTTCGGATGGAGCTTGAGCCTTTACGGCAGCCTTTTTGGTGATGGCATTCTGGGCGAAGAAAGGTAAGCCAGCGAATCCATTTTCGCAGCACTCCAGAAAGCAAACGGGGCGGCTCCGCCGCCCCGGGTTCCGGGTCAAAACCCGCGGGCGAGGGCGCCCGCTCTACGCAATCCTAGGTTCCCTCGCTCCAGCCCGCCAAATACTCTTCCTGCTCCGGCGTCAGCCGATCGATCTTGATCCCCATCGATTCCAGCTTCAACTTGGCTACACGCTTGTCGAGTTCTTCGGGAACTTTATAGACTCTCTTCTCCAGCGACTTGAAATTCTTTACCATGTACTCGACCGAGAGCGCCTGGTCGGCAAAGCTCATATCCATCACCGACGCGGGATGTCCCTCCGCCGCCGCCAGGTTGATCAGCCGTCCCTCCCCCAGCAGATTGATCTTGCGCCCGTCTTTCAAGGAGTATTCGTCCACGAACGTGCGCGTCGTCCGCTTCGACGATGACATTTTCTCGAGCGCCGGAATGTCGATCTCCACATTGAAGTGTCCGGAGTTTGAAATGATCGCGCCATCTTTCATCAAGTCAAAGTGTTCCTTGGTCAAAACGCTCTTGTTGCCCGTGACCGTGCAGAACACGTCGCCCAACCTGGCTGCCTCCTGCATCGACATCACCCGGAAACCGTCCATCACCGCCTCGAGAGCCTTCGTCGGATCCACTTCCGTGACGATCACTTCCGCGCCCGCGCCCCGCGCCCGGCTCGCCAACCCGCGTCCGCACCAGCCGTAGCCGGCCACTACAAACTTCGATCCAGCCAGCAGGAAATTCGTCGCGCGGATAATTCCATCAATGGTCGACTGACCCGTCCCGTATCGGTTATCAAAAAGATGCTTGGTATCCGCATCATTTACCGCGACGATGGGAAACTTCAGCACGCCTTCCTTCGCCATCGCCCGCAGGCGGATCACGCCGGTCGTCGTCTCCTCCGTTCCGCCAATCACGCCATCCAGATTGTCCGTCCGCTTGGTGTGCAGAATCGTCACCAGGTCCGCGCCATCATCCATCGTGATGTGCGGCTTGTGATCGATCGCCGCCATAATGTGCTGGTAATACGTATCGTTGTCCTCGCCCTTGATGGCAAAGACCGAAATGCCCTGATCACGCACCAGGCTGGCTGACACGTCGTCCTGCGTCGAGAGCGGATTCGAGGCGCACAGCACCACGTCGGCCCCCCCGTCACGCAGACAAATTGCCAAATTGGCGGTCTCGGCCGTAACGTGCAAGCAAGCCGAGATGCGGATCCCTTTCAGCGGCTGGTTCTTGATGAATTCTTTGCGGATAATTTGCAGCACCTTCATGGATTGATTCGCCCACTCGATGCGCTTCTTGCCCAGTTCGGCCAGTTCCAGGCTCTTAATATCGGAGTTGATTTGTGCTGCTGTCGACATACGCCTCCTGTGGCGCCTTAATGCTAAAAAGTTTGCGTTGGTTGCGAAGGGGTAGGTTGCTCGTCCGGTATCCAGAATACACGACTCGTAAGGTCAGCATACCCAATGCGCTTAAGGAATTACACTTTCGGCCCATCCCCGAAGTTTCGTCGCCAGCCGGGTGCCCCATTTCTCGCGCTCTATCTGAGAAGTGGGGATTTCGCCGACGCCTATTTCCGCGCACCCGCCGGCTCTCGCACTCCTGCTTCGCTGGCTAGCTTCGCAGCTTTGTCGGTCTTTTCCCAGGTGAAGTCAGGATCGTTCCGCCCAAAGTGGCCGTATGCCGCCGTCTTCTTATAGATCGGCCGACGCAAATCCAGAGAATCGATAATCCCCCGAGGCGTCAATTGGAAGTGCGCACGAATTAGATCCGGAAGAACTTCCGGATTTACTTTCTCCGTTCCAAACGTATCCACCCGCACGCTCACCGGATCGGCCACCCCAATGGCGTACGCCAGTTGCACTTCGCAACGGTCCGCCAGCTTCGCCGCAACAATATTTTTCGCAATGTGCCGCGCCATATAAGCCGCCGACCGGTCCACCTTCGTCGGATCCTTCCCGCTGAACGCTCCCCCACCGTGACGGCCCATCCCACCGTAAGTGTCCACAATGATCTTCCGGCCCGTCAGTCCGGTGTCTCCCATCGGTCCACCGATTACAAACCGCCCCGTGGGATTGATGTGATACTTGGTGTCTGCATCCAGCAAGTGCGCCGGAATCACCGCCTGAATCACATGCTTCAAAATCCCCGCGCGCAGTTCATCGTTCGTCACCGTCTCCGCATGCTGCGTGGAAATCACAACCGCATCCACGCGGATGACGTTCCCCCTCGCATCGTACTCAACCGTAACCTGCGACTTTCCATCCGGCCGCAGAAAAGCCAGCGTCCCATTCTTCCGCACCTGTGACAACCGCATCGTCAACTTGTGCGCCAGCGAAATCGGCGTCGGCATTAACTCCGGATTCTCATTACAAGCATATCCAAACATCATTCCCTGGTCGCCGGCGCCGCCGGTGTCGACGCCCATGGCGATATCGCCGGATTGTTTATTGATGCTGGAGATTACGGCGCAGGTGTTGCAGTCGAAACCGTGGAGAGCATTGTCATAGCCGATCGCCTGCACGGTGCCGCGAACTACGTTTTGAAAATCAACGTAGGCTTTGGTGGTGATTTCTCCGGCGATGACGACGAGGCCGGTAGCGGTCAGAGTTTCGCAGGCGACGCGGCTCGATGTATCTTCGGCGAGGCAAGCGTCGAGGATGGCATCAGAAATCTGATCGGCAATCTTATCGGGGTGACCTTCGGTTACAGATTCGGACGTAAATAGAATGCGATTCTTTGTGGTTGCGGCCAAGATTTGTTCTCCTTAGAAAGCTGCTTCGGACATCGACTGGTGGCGAGAAGCCGCGGACACGATGCGCGGTGGCAACGATAATAAAGAATGATCAATAAAGAAGTCCATGAAAAGCCTACCAGAGTGCCCCGCCCCCGTGCAATGAGTTTTGCGTTAACCGCTTTGTGATGAATTGAATAGGGGAATATCGACGCCGGAGGGGCGATACTGGCGTCAAGTGGGAGACGGGGCTTACGCCTGCTGAAATCGCTTCGCCGATTCATTCACGAAACCGCAAACGATCGCTTCTCCGGTTTAATCCTTCTCAGGTTTCTTTTTCGAACTTCTTTCAAGACGACAGAATTCAGGTGCAGATATATATCAGGACCGGCGCTGCGGTTTGAGGGTCAGTTTTTCGGTCTTCAACCATCCGAATTTCGGACTTCCCAGCGTGGGACAGGCCGGCATTCCAAGAGAACCTTCCACGCCAGCTGGATTCTGAGCCCTGACTTACGTGACTTCCCCGCCAACCGGGCTGCTCGGCGTTGGTTGGGCGGGGACAGAACTCCGCGCCTGATCGCATTTCAGGCGGGGTTGGAGTTCTAGCGTTCAAACCCGATTCTGCGAAGTTGGAACGACACTTCAAGCCCACCACTTTAACCAGCGTTGTGGTTGAGGGCGTCGGGGAAATTCCGGTCAATTCAAAAGCCAGGTCAAAGGCGACGGACAGGAGTGTCCGTCCTCCATGAATCAATGCATCCAAGGTATGCCATCGTTGATCTAACGAAGCATCCGCTGAGTCCAGTCCATGATCGAATCGATTCCCCGGTTACCTGCAAAATCTTCGCAACGCCGTTCCGCTCTCGAGCAGATTGGGCCGCAGAGCTTATATCTCAACGCAGTTCAAGCGGCCATTATCGGGACCGACCTATCCGGCGTGGTGACCTATTGGAATCGGTTTGCGGAGGGATTGTACGGGTGGGCGGCGGCGGAGGTGATCGGCCGCAACATCATGGAAGTCACGGTCAGCTCGGAAACTGAGGACGAAGCGCGAAAGCACATGGCATCCGTGCTGGCGGGAAACAGCTGGGCGGGAGAGTTTCGGGTGCGCTGTAAAGATGGGAATTTTGTAAGCGCGTTCGTGACCCTTTCTCCGGTACTGGACGAGGGCGCCACTGCGGTGGGAGCGGTGGGAGTGAGTCAAGACCTGCGGAGCCTGAAAGAGGCGGAAGGGGCTCTGCGGCGGAGTGAAGAGGAGTTTCGGGCATTTGCGAATTCGCTGCCGGAATTGTGCTGGATGATCGACGGCGATGGCGAGATCCTGTGGCGGAATGAGAGATGGTACGAGTACACGGGCACGACGCCGCCACAGATGGAAGGGCGAGGTGGAGAATCGGTGCACGACCCTGAGATTTTTCCGTCGGTTCTGGAGCGTTGGGAAGAATCTCGCCGGTCGGGAAGCGCGTTCGAGATGGAGTTTCCGCTACGGGGAGCAGATGGAATGTACCGGTGGTTTCTGACAAGGATCAGACCGGTGCGCGATCATGCGGGAAAAGTGACGCGATGGTATGGAACGGCGACCAATATTGATGAGCAGCGGCAACTGCTGCAGAATTTGAGCGAGGCGCGCGACCAGCTGGAAAAAAGAGTTATGGAAAGAACGGCTGAGCTGCACCGGGCGACCGAGAGTTTGCGCGAGTTGTCGGCGCGACTGCTGCGCATGCGTGATGACGAGCAGAGACGGCTGGCGCGGGAGTTGCATGACAGCGTAGGACAGTTGCTCGTGGCCATCGGGATGAACCTTGCGATGATATCGTCAGAGGCCAACAAACTGACTCCAGCCACGGCCATGTGCGTTGCTGAAAATGCAGAACTGGTGGACGAGGCGAGCCGGGAGATTCGAACCATCTCGCATCTGCTGCACCCTCCGTTGCTCGATGAAGCGGGACTGGCGTCGGCGTTGAAGTGGTACACGGAAGGATTCGCCCAGCGGAGCCGGATCGAAGTTCATCTGGAAATTCCCCCAGATTTGCGCCGCCTGACCCATGACACGGAAATCACGATGTTCCGGGTGGTGCAGGAGTGTTTGACAAATATCCACCGGCATTCCGGGAGTGATACGGCGCGCATACGGCTGCAGACACAGGACAACCTTCTTACTCTCGAGGTGAAAGATCACGGGAAGGGCATGCCGGAGGAAAAAATACGAAGCTTTGCACGTTCGGGGAGGGTTGGCGTGGGCTTCAGTGGCATGCGCGAGCGGCTGCGACAACTGGGCGGCACTCTGGAAATTCAATCGGATCAAGATGGAACTTTGGTGAAGGCGGTGCTGCCGATCGACGATAGTATCTCCAGGGCGAGCTGACGAGCCCCATCAGGCGGCAGCGTTCCTGGGCGCCCCATGAAAATACGTGTTCCCCTTCAGCAGTGCCTCCATGGCTGCAAACATGGCGCGGAGATCGGCTTTAGCCACGAGGCCCTTGACTCCCGCTTTTCTTGCTTCATGCTCCAATTGGAGTCAAGGGTCAATGGTGATCATAAGAATCGATGCTTCGGGGTGTTGCTGAGAAAGCCGCCGGGAGGCTTCCAGGCCATCCATTTCCGGCATCACGAAATCCATCACGGTGATGTTGGGTGCGCGTTCCTCCCACTTCTCAATGGCGCGACGACCATCCTCGGCCTCACAGACAACGACCCATTCGTCCTGCTTCTCCAGGAGGGACCGAAGATGAGAGCGGATCATGGCGTTGTCATCGACCAGAAGGATGCGAACCACTTAATTCCTTGCACCAAGTGAGATTCGGAGGGCCGCCGATCAGACAGTTTAGCGCCGGCGGCGCAATGGGCCTATACAGAAGGAACCTTATGAAAGGAAATGATTTCCGGCCTACCCGACTCCATAAAAGAGCCTAATAAGGCGAAGGCAGGTTTAGCCGCGCACGCTAATGCGCGAGAAGGAGAGCACCGCGCGCGATGAAATGGGCCGACCCATCGACATTGCAGGGCGGAATGTGGTGAAGATCAGAATCCTTTTGACTTGAGGAAGAAGTTCCTGAGAGTCGCCAGGATCGGAGAGAATCTTGTAATCATCGACCCGGCCGTGCGAATCGACATAGGCTTCGATCACAAGGGATTCGGCGTTGATGGAACTCATGGAGCCGAATGCGCTCTGTAGAAGCTCAGGGCCGGTGTTTAACACAAGCGGTACATCCTGGTTGTTGGCCTGCAGCTGACCTGGGATGGCGACAATGGCGGCGACAAGGCCGAAAATCAAGATGGCGCAGGCCAAGCCGGCGGTTGCCGGTACCATAAAGGCTTCCAAAGTGTTTTCGAGGCGGACGCGCAGACCTTCGTAGCGTGGACGCCGAGTCTGGGCAGCTTCCCGTGAAATAGCGAGGCGCAACTTGAGCCCAAGATCGGAGGGTATTTGCGGACGGCCGGAGCTGGCGAGTAATTGTTGAGTCTTCCGCAATAGGGAATACTCGCGCGCGCAGTTGGGGCAGGAGTCGAGATGCTGGCGCACGGCTTGCATCTCAGTGCCGGTGACAGCACCATCCAGATAGGAAGAAAACATTTCGTTCGCGTCCGCGCAATTCATGACGGAGTTTTTGGCCATGTGATTCATGGCGTCACCTCGACCCTTCTTCCCCCTCCAGAGACCTGCGAGTCCGTGGCTTCCTCTTCTCGTTCAGGCAGGGCGAGCCCCAGCTCTCCACCTACCTCGCGCACATAGGGCGCCAGCCGCTTTTTCAGAGCCTGGCGTCCGCGGGTCAATCTGGACTTCACGGTTCCCAACGAAATCTGCAAGATTTCCGCGATCTCCTCGTAAGACATTTCTTCCCGGTCGCGCAGGATCAGCGTGGTGCGATAAGGCTCCGCAAGGTGGCGCAATTCGGCGTTCACGCGATGCTGCAATTCACGGTGCGCCATTTTGTCGAAAGGTGACTCATGACGATCGGTGAGCGCTCTCTGCATGGCTTCATCCGCGTTCGACGTTCCATCCGACTCCGACGGCTCAATGGAAGTTTCATGTGCCTTGTGGCGAAACCACCAGCGCTTGCGATTGGCGGCCTCGTGCAAAGCGATGCGATAGATCCATGTCTTCAAACTGGATTCGCCGTTGAAGTGCTTCATTCCGCGGAACACTTTCAGGAAAACATCCTGCGTGGTATCAGCAGCGTCGGCAGGATCGCTGACCATGCGGTAAACGAGCCCGTAGACAGGACGCTGAAATTCGCCAATCAGCCATACATAGGCCGTTTCCGAGCCGGCTTTCAACTCCGCGACAATCGCGGCTTCTTCCGCTCGTGCTCCGATCGCGCTGGCTAACTCTCCCAAGGTGGTTGCTCCCGCCATATGCAGGCGTCCTTTAATTATAGGATTATCCACCCTAGTCTGAGCCGAAAAATTATCGGCCAGCGGATCGGCGAGCTTTGCCTGCGCTCAAGAGGCATAGACTCCGGCCGGGGGGATGAAGTTCCCGGGAGATTTGATCACAATGGTAACCAAGGGGTTGCCCAAAAAGGAGGCCCTTCAGTGAGTCCCAGCAGAGCAAAACGGGGCCTTTTCGCGGCGGCGACTAGGCAGTGGTGGTGCGGGCCCGTGCCGGGGAGAGATTTCTAAAAATCTCCTTGAGGGCGATCAGGAGGTGATGGGGCCCCTTGTCCAGCGCTAGGGCAGATTTTTCGAGGAAGGCGAAGGCTCCGTCGTTCTGGAGGCGGGCGGCATTTTTTTGCGACATGCCCGTCAGCACGACGACGGGAATCGCCTTGGTCGCAGGATCCTGTTTGAGGGCTTTGAGGACGTCGGGGCCGCTCATTTTGGGCAACAGCATATCAAGGAGGATCAGATTGGGCATTTTTTCGCGTGCCAGGGACAAAGCTTCGGCGCCATCGGCGGCGCTGCTGATGTCATAGCCAGCGCGGGCCAGAGCTCGCTCGGTTGCCAGCCTGAGAAATTTGCTATCCTCGACGAGCAGAATCTTGAGCATGACACCATCCCCCTCGGATTGAAGAGACGTGAAGAATAATACCGTCGCTCCCCCCTGATGTCTATCGGCAGAATAGGCACGAGTGGCAGTTGGAGCTGCTGCATAAGCCCTTTCTAAGGGAACTCCCGGATGTAAGGGATTTGCTGTATTGTAGGCAGCCACTCCACCCGATAACTTGTCTTTCGAAAGATTTTAGGGGTACGAAAAACCCCAAAGGTGATCATGGGTTAGTGACCAGGGAACTGGCATTCCGACCCTCACGATCGCCTCTTCTGTTGTGCAGTGGAGCCAGAGATTTCTCTTCTGGCGCTCACTGGATATAACCCGTCCGGCGATCTGGCGGTTCAGCGATTTTGAACCACCCTGGGTGGGTTTTCGGGGATCGTCATTTCCGCTCATCAACTTGTCATGGTGGACGGCCAAACCAGCAGTTCCCCCACCATCCTCGTGATTGAGACGATACCCACCTCGTAAGCGCTTCAGAAATACGGCCCGGCCCGTCTGCCAACGGACCGGGCTTTTTCCCCCATGAACGTCCGCCCGAGTCATTATTTTTTCTTTCGGATGACCAACCTCCTTTCCGGTTTGACCCTCTGATGCGAAGTCCTTACACTTGAGTGTGTTCTCCGCCCGGCACACCGTTGATCCTGTGGAGGGTTTCCTGAGTTTACGATTACGAATTGCAATGTTCGCGGCCGTGTGGGGGCTGCTGGCGCCGCTTTGTGCCGCACAGCAGCGCTCTTCTCCCATCTTGCTGGATACGAGTGAGACGCTGTTTTCGATACTGACCGCGCTGAATTCCTGTGGGTACGACCAGGACCTGACCATCTCGGACGCCACGCGCAGCAATGTGCGGGCGGAGGTGCAGAGAGTACTGCGGGAGTCGGAGGAGGCGGAGGCGGCGCGGACAGCGGTGTGCGAATTCTACCTGACCCACACGGAGGAGAGGAATACAAACCACAGCCTGTCCCCCTACATTTCGCTGGCGCTGTATGTGGATGGTCCTCCGCATTTTGTGCCCCGGACAAAGGAAGAGGACTTGCCTCCAGATGCGGCCGGGGTTGCGGGTTTCGGAGCCGTGCTCGAACGCTTTTACGAAAAAGTGAACCTGCATTCCATATGGGAGCGGCACCGCAGCGACTACGCGGCGAGCATCAACCGCTATCACGAGCCCCTGGCGAAGATGGTGTTCGATACCGAGATCTATCTGAAGCTGCCGTCTTCCGAGTATTTAGGACGAAGGTTCACGATTTATCTGGACTTCATGGGGTCGCCGAATGAAACGGATGCACGAAATTACGGAGCGGACTATTACGTAATCGTGTTCCCGGCCCCGAACGCTCCGTCGGGAGCGGCGCCGCGCTCGGCGCTGAAGATGGACCAGATCCGGCATACGTTCTTGCACTATGAGCTGGATCCGCTGGCGGAAAAACATTACACCGCGATTAAACGGCTGGAGCCGCTGCTGCAATCCGTGAAGCGTGCGCCGCTGGAGGAGAGCTTCAAGACGGACATCTCGCTGCTGGTGACGGAGTGCCTGGTGCGGGCGATCGAAATTCGAACCACAGGAACGAAGCAGGCCGCGGAAGAGGCGATGCGGGCACAGGCGGTGGATGACGCAGTGAAGCAGGGGTATATCTTGACGCGATATTTTTACGATGTGGTGGTGGCGTTTGAAAAAGATCCAGCTGGGATTCGCGGAGCGTATAGCGGGCTGCTGGAAGGCGTGGACGTGAAGAAAGAGGAGAGGGCGGCTTCGGACGTTCAGTTTGCGAACCGGACATCGCCGGAACTGGTGCAGTTGTCGCGTCCGGAAGAGCGGAGGATGCTGCTGACGGCGGAGAAGCGGCTGGCGGCGGGCGATCCCAAGGGAGCGCAGGAGCTGGCGCAGCAGTCGTTGGAAAAGAAGATTGGCGACCAGGGACGGGCGCTGTTCATCCTGGCGGAAGTGGCCGTAGCCAACAAGAATCGGGACGGAGCGCAGGACAATTTTCAGAAGGCGATTGAAGCGTCAAAGGATCCGAAAGTGGTGGGATGGTCGCATGTGTATCTGGGCAGAATTCTGGATATGAAAGAAGATCGAGAAGCGGCGCTGCAGGAATATCAGGCTGCGATGAACTCGGCGGGACAGCTGCCGGAGATCAAGGCGGCGGCGCAGCGGGGGCTGGAGCAGGCCTACGAGCCCCCGGCGAAGCCGCAGCCGCAGTAGTGAAGCACGTACAATGGGACTGGCAGTTAGAATATTGATGGATTGCAGATGTGGAAGTCGAATGAAGGCACGGCAGTTTCAAGGAGAACGTATGAAGCGAACGGCACTTATCACGATGATTGCAATGCTCGGAGTCTCGGGCTGGAGCTTTGGACAGAGCAAGCCGGCAGCTCCGGCTACGACTCCCGGGCAGGCCGCGGGACAAGCGGCAGCGCCTGCGGGAAAGCGGCCACCGCAGGCCAAGACGCAGCCGGAGTTTGACGCGTATAAAATTGCCGCGGCGATCACCGATCCCGGGGCGCAGGAAAAAGCGGCGGATGACTTTGCGGCCAAGTTTCCGGACAGCGAATTGCGGCCACTGCTCTACAAGCAGGTGATGCACGGGTACCAGCAGGCCAACAACGCCGACAAGATGCTGGCGATGTCGCAGAAGGTCCTGACCTACGATCCCGATGACCCGGAGGCATTGTTGGGCGTGGCGCAAGTGTTGGCGGAACGCACGCGCGAAACCGACATGGACAAAGATCAGCGGCTGGCCGAAGCCAGGAAAGACACGCAGCGCTCCCTGGTCACGGTGGACACGGATATTCCCACGGCGGGGCAACCGCCGGAGAGGATCGATTCCTACAAAGGATTTTTGCGTTCCGAGGCATACGCGATCTTGGGAACGTTGGATTTCAATGCAAAAGCCTGGGCAAGCGCGGAGGAAAATCTGAAGAAGTCGATTGAGGCGCTGCCGCAGCAGCCGGATCCGATTGCAGTGTTCCGCTTGTCGGTGGCGCTGGACATGCAGAACAAGTATCCCGATGCGTTGAAGTATGCCGACCAGGCAGTGGCGTTGACCAAGGCAGGTACGAACGCGGGGGATGCAGCGCGCAAGGAGAAGGATCGGCTGGTGCAGTTAATTGGCGGCATCAGCGAGCCGCCAGCGAAGTAATGTGGAGCGCGTGAACACACAGGGATGGTTCACCGCCGCGGCCTGATGCTGAGGTAAGGCTTGCGCGGCTGAAGCCTGTTTGGTTGCTGGCTCCAATCGCCCTTCGAATTCGCTCACGGCGGGCTCCTGAAGCCGTGCTCTCCCGATACGATTGGGTGAGAGATCTCATAGCAGTTTCATCATGAAAGAACGGGAAATCACTGCGCTGGAAGCAGCGCTGGGCTACCATTTTCGCCGCCGGGGCGTGATCGAGCAGGCGATCACCCACAGTTCGCAGGCGCGCGAGCAGGAGTCTCAACTCGGGGGAGACAACAAATATCGAGTTAACGATAACGAGCAGCTGGAATTCTTAGGCGACGCGATTCTCGCGCTAGTGACCAGCGAAGCCTTGTTTCATCGATTTCCGCAATTTCGCGAGGGCGAACTTTCCAAAGTTCGGGCCCATGTGGTGAGTGAACGGCATCTCATTCGAGTGGCGCAGCAACTTGAGCTGGGGCATTATCTTCGACTGGGACGGGGAGAAGAGAAAAGCGGCGGGCGAGACAAGACAGCGCTCCTGGTGGACGCGCTGGAGGCCATCCTGGCAGCGATCTATCTGGATGGAGGAATGGAGCCGGCGCGCGAGTTTATTCTGCGGGAGATTCTGGCGCCTGAACTGGAACAGATGGAGCGTGAAGGCGGTGCGCTCCCGATGACGGACTTCAAGTCGGCGCTGCAGGAAACCCTGCAGGGATTAGGGGCGGCCCAACCTTCTTATCTGCTGGTGGAGGAAGCAGGGCCTGAGCATCGAAAGACGTTTACCGTAGAAGTTCGCCTGGATGGAAGAAAGGCGGATGGCCAGGCGGAGTTTGTGGGACGCGCGCAGGGTTCCACCAAGAAGGCGGCGGAGCAGGATGCGGCGCGGCAATTGTTATCCTACCTCGCATCGCGGCCGCAGTCGGCGGAAAACCGGCTGGCACGGAGATCGCGGTCTCCCGAGAAATAGAGTGCGGAACACGTGGAGTCAATGAACTCTTCCGAACACGAAGTTTTAGGCGAGCCGTTGGCAGAAGATCGCCGAACGGCTTGGGCCGCAGGCGCGGGCATAGTCGCTTCGCTGCAGTCGCTTGTGGGAACGGTGGTGATCGCGGGATTTGTGATCACGTTTATTGTGCAGGCATTTCAGATCCCCTCGCCGTCGATGGAAAATACATTGTTGGTGGGCGATTACCTGCTGGTGAACAAGCTGTGCTATGGGGGAGGCGGACTGGGAGACTACATGATGCCTTACCGCCGGGTGCAGCGGGGCGACATCGTGGTGTTTCACTATCCGGTGAATCCGACGCAGCACTTTGTGAAGCGCGTGATCGGAATACCCGGAGACCGGGTACGGATGATCAACAAGCAGGTGTTCGTGAACGGGGTGACGTTGAAGGAGCCCTACGCCAACTTCACGCGGCCGGCGAATGATTTGTTCCGAGATAGTTTTCCCCGGCTGGATGTGGCGCCGGGGGAAACGCCGGAGTGGTGGGTGCAGCTGCGAAAACTGGTGGAGGATGGGCAACTGATTGTTCCCCAGGGATATTACTTTGTGATGGGAGACAATCGCGACGATAGCTATGACAGCCGCTATTGGGGCTTTGTGCCGAAAGCGAACATCATCGGGCGTCCGCTGCTGATTTACTGGTCGGTGCAAGAGCCCGACAGCGAAGTAGTGACGCCGAATTCGGCGGTTGGCAAATTGGTGCACCTGGCCTACGCGGTGACGCACATTTTTCAGATCACGCGATGGCACCGAACGCTGCGGCTGGTGAATTGATCCTATCGCGGCTAAGATAAGCCGTGCAGATTTGCAATTAAGACGGGACGGATACCTCACGGTGGCGAAAAAAGATAATCGAATCAAGAACCAAGTGGATGTGGGAGTAGAAGAGAAACCGCGCGAGACCACGGTGGAGTTTCTGTCTTCTCTCGCAGCGGTGCTGGTGACGGGGCTGTTTATTATTACATTTGTGGTGCAGGCATTTGAGATCCCTTCCAGTTCGATGGAGAACACTCTGCTGATTGGCGATCACGTATTCGTGAACCGGATTCAGTTCGCACCGAAGACAAACTGGGTAGGACCCCTGGTTCCCTATCGGCAAGTAAGGCGCGGCGACATCGTAGTATTTCTGGCGCCGTGTGAGCCGGGACTGTATGTGGTGAAGCGGATCATAGGCGTCTCCGGCGACCGCATTCACCTGCGCAATGGGTCGGTGTATCGCAATGGCGAAGCGTTCAATGAGCCTTACGTGATTCACTCGCAGGATGCGAAGACATATCCGAACCCCTACCGGGACAATTTCCCTGCGGTGCCGCCATCGGAGAGCTATAACGTGTATCCGTGCTGGGAGCCGGAGTTGCCGATGCACATCCAGGGCGACGACCTGGTGGTGCCTCCCGGGCATTTTTTCGCCATGGGCGATAACCGTGACGTAAGCCTGGACAGCCGCTATTGGGGCTTTATCCCGCAGGAAAATATTATTGGCCGTCCCATGTTCGTCTACTGGTCTTTTGAAACCCCGGGCGATCAATACCGCAAGACTAGTTTCGGCGACCGTATTGGCTTTCTGGCACACGTGGTGTTGCATTTCTTTGATGAGACGCGATGGCGGCGGACGTTGCGAGTAGTGAAGTGAGATCCTTTTCCTATAAGCGGCGCGTAGCGGCCGGCGCCGCTCTCGTTGTCCTCGTATTGTTTTTCGTGCGCCCAGGTGTTTCCGGACTAAAGGCGCGCATTACAAATTCCATCAGCCGGGCGGTGGCGCGCCAAGTAGAGATTGGATCCGTGCACCTGCGGTTCCTGCCTCGGCCCGGCTTCGATCTAGAAAATCTGGTTATCCATGAAGATCCGGCATTTGGCGTGGAACCGATGCTGCGCGCGCCGGAGGTGACGGCGCTGGTGCGGTTGACGTCGCTGGTACGCGGACGCCTGGATATCTCGCGCCTCGAGCTAACCGAACCTAGTTTGAATCTGGTGCGAAGAGCCGACGGGCGCTGGAACTGGGAAGCTCTGCTCGAACGCACGGCACGCACTCCGCTGGCGCCCACGGCGAAATCGAAGCGCGAATCGCGCCCCGGGTTTCCTTATATCGAGGCCAGTTCAGGCCGCATCAACTTCAAGGCGGGAGCGGAAAAAAAACCGTATGCGCTGCTCAACGCCGACTTCGCTTTGTGGCAGGAATCAGAAAACGCATGGGGCGTGCGGATGAAAGCGGAACCGCTGCGTACTGATATGAGTCTGAGCGACACCGGTTCGGTGCGGATGAATGGGACGTGGAGGAGGGCCGGAAGTCTGCGCGAAACGCCGCTGGAGTTCAGCCTCTCGTGGCAGCACGCACAACTGGGCCAACTGAGCAAGCTGGCGGCGGGCAGCGATAAAGGCTGGCGGGGCGACGTACGGCTGGAAGCAGTTCTGAGTGGAACTCCAGCGGCGATGCAGGTGGCAGCCGATGCTTCGATTCAGGATTTTCACCGCTATGACATCACAACCAGCGAGGGACTGGGGCTGGCGGCGCACTGCGATGGCAAATACAGTTCCGCGGAAGAAACCATGCGCGAGATTTTCTGCGGCGCTCCCGTGGGAAGCGGCATGGTCACGCTGCACGGCGATGCGGCCCGCCCGGGAGAGCACAAACTGGATCTGGCGCTGAACATGGAGAATGTCCCGGTGAGTGCGGTGGCGCAATTGGCTCGGCGCGCCAAGAAGGATCTGCCGGCGGATCTTGCCGCCACGGGTAGTGTGCATGGCAACTTCGCAGTGAAAGACGACAACGGGTCGCCCGGCGGACCACAATTTCAGGGTCGTGGCGAAATTAGCAATCTAAGGTTGCAATCGGCGAGCACCAAAACGGAATTGGCTTCGGGCAGCGTGCCGTTTGTGCTGAGCTCGACGCTTGCCAGCGTTCCTACTTTAAGCAACAAATCCTTCCACACTTTGCACCTCGAGGCCTTGCCACCTGGGGATGAACTGCACATTGAATACGGCCCATTTCCGGTTGCGCTGGGCCGACCCGCCCCGGCGCAGGCGCGAGGCTGGGTTGGACGTTCTGGATATGGGATGGTGGTACGCGGGGAGGGAGAAGTGGCGCACATGTTGCGCATGGCCGGCCTGCTGGGACTACAAGCGGCGAAGGTAAGCGCGGAGGGAACAGCGCAGATGGATCTGCAGATCGCTGGATCGTGGAGAGGAAAGGCAGCCACAAGTCCCTCCGGTTTTCCTTCGCCGAAGATTACGGGAACAGTGCAATTGCATAGCGTTCGCGCGTCCGTGCGAGGAGTGAATGGGCCGATAGAAATAATGTCGGCGGAAGTAAAGCTGCTGCCCGATGAAGCGCGGGTGGAGAACCTGAACGCGCGCGCCGCCGATGCGCACTGGACGGGCTTTGTAGGCTTGCCGCGCGGATGTGGAGTGGCAGGAGCCTGCCTTGTCCATTTCAATTTGAATACCGACCAGGTTTCGCTGGACGCTCTGCAGGGGTGGCTGGGCCCGCGTTCGAATCAGCGCCGATGGTACCAGATGCTTTCCACCGCACCGCCGGGGTCGGGGTTGTTTCTGGAAAATCTGCGGGCTGCCGGAAAAATGAGTGCCGGACATTTCTCGATTCACAATTTAGTAGCGGATCGGGTCTCCGCGTTGCTTGAGCTGGACCGGGGGAAGATGAAGGTTTCTGATCTGCGCGCCGATTTGCTGGGCGGAAAACATTCGGGGGAATGGGCGGCGGATTTTAGCGCGGCAACCCCGGTCTATACCGGGTCCGGAACGCTGGCCGGAATTTCGCTGGGGCAGATGGCCGGCGCGATGGAGGATCCCTGGATTTCAGGAACTGGTGCGGGCAGTTATCAGTTCAAGGCGTCGGGAACGGATTCGGCCGCGTTCTGGCAATCCGCTGAGGGCGGACTGCGTTTCGATCTAAGGGATGGAGCCCTTACCCACATTTCACTGGCGAGCCATGAACCGGAGTTGCAAATCGTGCAATGGCAGGGACGCGCACACCTGCATGATGGGAAAATTGAAATTGAAAAAGGTTCGCTGATTTCTTCTGGCGGAGCGTACGAAATTAGCGGTACAGCGTCGTTAGGAAAAGAATTGGACTTTAAACTGAGTTCAGACACGCAAGTGCGAACCCCGGGCGCTGGCTCGCTGGTTTATCACATCACGGGCACTTTGACGGAATCTCACGTTGTGCTGACTCCGACGCCCGAGACTCAGGCGCAATTGAAACCGTAGGCTTTCGTTTAGCAGAACGGGTTGCTTCCGGGACTAAAGCCCTTGTTCGTTTGCCACACTTGATGGTACGACTGGAAGTCGTGCCCTTCCCGATCGGCCAGATCACTCCTCGATCTCACCTCGGTCACTCCTCGATTTCTTTCCGATCTCTTTCCAGCACTGGCTGCTTCGCTAAGGTCCGTAGCCTGCACCGCGCAGAACTTTACCTGGTAAAGCTCCGGTCATTCTCGATTGATCGACCACGGGCACGCCATTCACGAGAACGTAATCCACTCCTTCGGAGAGCTGATTGGGATTATCGAAAGTGGCGAGATCGCGCACAGTTGCGGGATCGAAGATGACGACGTCGGCCCACATGCCGGACTTGAGGACGCCTCGATCGGTGAGGCGCAAACGCTGGGCGGGCAGCGCGGAAAATTTGCGGATGGCGTCTTCGAGCGACAGCGCCTTGTCTTCGCGGACATATTTGCGCAGGATGCGGGGGAAGGTTCCGTAGGCGCGGGGATGAGGGTGTTCTTGCCCGAGAATGCCGTCGGGAGAAGTTCCGGATGAATCGTTGTCGACCGCAACCCAGGGCTGCTGCAGCGCCAGCGTGACATCGGTTTGCGACATGCCAAAGACAGCGACACCAGTGTTGGGATCTTCGATAAGAAAATCGAAAAGGGCCTCCATGGGATCCTTATTCCAAAGTTTCGCGATCTCGGAAAGACGCTTGCCTTGCAAGGGAAGCATCTTCGGATTCTCGACGACGCCGATCATGACGGCTTCAGGGCCGGGGATTTCCTGCCACTCGTTATCCCAATCGTTCGATGGCGTGAGCATATCTTTGCGGATGCGCTCGCGAATCGCGGAATCCTTGAGGCGCTCGACGAGTTTGGCGGTCCCGCCGTCGTGCGCCCAAGGCGGAATAAAAGCCGAGAAATCGTTGAACCAGGCGGTATAGGCGTAGGTGTCGGCGGTGACGTCGGCGCCAGCGGCGCGGGCGGCGTTGATTTTGGCGACGACCTCGGGCATGCGTCCCCAGTTGTTTCTCCCAGCGACTTTGATGTGCCAAATCTCCACGGGCACGTGGGCTTCGCGGCCAATGCGCAGGGCTTCGTCGATAGCTTCGAGGACGGAGTTGCTTTCGTCGCGCATGTGAGTGGAATAGATGCCGCCGAACCTCCCGCCTTCGGTGGCGAGAGCGATTAGCTCGTCCGTATTGGCATAGGGGGCGGGAGCGTATTCGAGCGCGGTGGAAACACCGACGGTACCGTCTTTCATGGCGTCGCGCACGAGAGCTTTCATCTGCTCGAGTTGCTCGAGCGTAGGTTGGATATTGACGTCGCCGAGAACCATGCGGCGGACTTGCGTAGCGCCCACGTAGCTAGCGAGGTTGATGCCCATGCCTTGTTTTTCGATGCGGGCAAAATACTGGCGAAAGGTCCGCCAATCGGGAGTGATGTGATAGTGCTCGTAGCCGGTGTGATCGGTTTGAATGATGGCGTCGTTGAGGGGCGCGATGGAACCGCCTTCCCCAGTAATTTCAGTGGTGATGCCTTGATAAATTTTCGATGGCAGGCGAGGATCAACAAGAATGGTGAGTTCGGATTGGCCGAGCATGTCGATGAAACCCGGAGCGACGACTTTGCCCGCGGCGTCGATGGTGCGTTTGCGCGGCGCGGCGGCGAGATTGCCGATGGCCCCGACTTTACCGTCGCGGATGCCGAGGTCGCCGGAATACCAGGGAGAACCCGTGCCGTCGATGATGTGGCCGCTGGTGATGACAATGTCGAAAGGGGCCGATTGGGCGGGCGAATCGGCGACGAGGAGCAGGAGGATGGCGAGAAGGAAATTCAGTTTGTGGAGCTTCATTGGGTTCCTTTTTTGTATCGCTACCTCAGCGGCTAACAGCCGGCTATGCACGAAGAACCTTATCGCAGCGCGGAAGCGCTGCGCCACCCAAAATCAAGCAAACCCTTTTGCCAATGCCTAACGACTGCTAATGCGCCATGGCGCGACTGCCTGCGATGGCGCCCAGCGCGATCCAAATTGCGAGGGCCAGCCATTCGTACGTGGTGAAATGGCCGGGGATTGCGGGGACAACTTTCATCAGCATCATGACAATGGCCACCAGCAGGCCTAGCGTGGCAACCATCCATTCGATGGTCGACAAGGTTAGCTGACCGGGCAACTTTCTAGCGCGGCCCATGGAAAGATACGCGGCACAGGTGGCTGCCCAGCCGATTGCGCAAGCCACCGAGCCGACTTCGGTGATCGGCACCAAGATCGCGTCTCCCACAAGCATACACGCGGCGGTAGCGAGACCGACGCAGAGTACGGCGATGGATGGAGTCTCATGGCGGGGGTGGACCTGGCCCGCGCGAGAGTCGATTAAATCTCGGCGCCCCAGCGCAAAGAATAAGCGGCTAGCCGCGACAAAATTTCCGTTGAAACATTTCAACAACGATAGCAGGGCCGCAGCGAGGATCACATTGACGATCCAGCGCGAGCCGACCGCGTGCTGGAAGGCGACGGCGGTCATGAATTTCTCGCCCGTCAGACGATGCCAAGGAGCCACGAAGGAAACGGCGGCGATGACGATTGTGTAAAAGAGAATGCCGATCAGGATGGCCATCGAGATGGCTTGGAGGAAGCTCTGGCTGCGAAACTCGGGCGTAGATTCTTCCGCGGCCTTGCTTACGGATTCGAATCCCGTCATGAAATAGGGGACGATCTGAACCACCAGCAGGAACGAAACCAGCGGAGCGTGAGTGAAGAGCGGCGGAAAGTTGCGAGGCGATCCTTTGCTTACGCCCATCGTGACGAAAAGGATAAACAGTGCCAGAGTGCCGAAGGCAGTCCAGTTCTGAAAGGTTGCGCTCAAGCGGATGCCGCGATAGTTCAGCGTGGTGAGCAGCGCGGTCAGGCCGAGCCCGATGATGAGGTGCGGAAGATAGACGGGGCGTCCAGCGATGCGGTAGACCTCGAATGAATCGAGCCCGGGGAAAATGTAGCCGGCGATGCGGCCAACGGCGACGGCTTCCCATGGGCAGACGATAAAGTAGGCGAGCATCATCATCCATCCGGTGGAAAAGCTGATGGGACGCGAGAAAGCCGCGGCGGTGTAGGCGATTTCGCCGGCAGCGTCGGGCATGAGAGCGACCAGCCTGCCGTACACCCAGCCGATCGGAAACAGCAGTGCGCCGCCGATGGCAAAGCCGAGAAGCGCGCCGAGAGCGCCGCCGCGAAGAAGCCAGTCGTCCATGACGACGAGCCAGCCCACACCCACCATGGTGCCCCACGCCAGCGTGAAGTAGTCGGTGAGGCGGAGTTTGCGGGCGAGATGTGACATGCGTGACGGCGGTGCAGGGGACGGCGAATTATAGAGCATTGGCATCGGAATGGTTTTCGGAGGGCATTGGCGGCGGAAGCCGCTGTTGATTTTTGTTGGATTCTTGCGCCGCGGCTAAAGCAGCGCCTTTCAAAACGACCGCTGAATGCCCGAAATCCTCGCGTCGCATGGTAGTATCGACAATACCCTGCATGGTGCCGCGACCTGTGAATTTGGACGACGTAGTTCCGTTGTGCCTTGTCACCAATCGTTGAAAATCTGATGACACCTTCGACCAACTTGCGTAAGCGCGTGCTCAGTGGCATGCGCTCGACTGGGAAATTACATCTGGGCAACTACGTGGGCGCTCTCGATAATTGGGTGCGCATGCAGGATGAGTATGACTGTTTCTTCTGCGTGGTTGACTGGCACGCGTTGACGACGGATTATGCCGACACCTCGCGCGTGAAGCAGAACTCAGTGGAAGTTGCGCTTGATTGGTTGGCGGCGGGGCTCGATCCGGAAAGATCCGTGATCTTCATCCAGTCGCACGTGCCGGAGCATGCCGAGTTGCATTTGCTGCTTTCGATGATTACACCGCTGGGCTGGCTGGAGCGGGTTCCGACCTACAAAGAGCAGCGGGAGAATATCAAGGACAAAGACCTGGGAACGTATGGGTTTCTGGGATATCCGGTGCTGCAGGCGGCGGACATTTTGATGTACCAAGCGGATGTGGTGCCAGTCGGCGAAGACCAAGTAGCACATGTGGAACTGACTCGGGAGATCACGCGGAGGTTCAACGGTTTTTACGGACGGCGGGGAGAGGTCTTCCCTGAGCCGCAAGCTTTGCTGACGCGCGCGCCCAAGCTGCCGGGAACGGATGGCCGCAAGATGTCGAAGTCGTACGGCAATGCCATCCTGCTGACGGACCCGGAGCCGGTGGTGCGGCAGAAGCTGAAAACGATGGTGACGGACCCGGCGCGGGTGCGGCGATCGGATCCGGGGAATCCGGATGTGTGTCCGGTGGGCGATCTGCATAAGATTTTCAGCGACCAGTCTACGATGGAAAAAGTGTATGAAGGCTGCCGGTCAGCCGGGATCGGATGCATTGAATGCAAAAGTTGGGCGGCCGACGCGCTGGTGCAGTTGCTCAATCCGATGCAGGAGCGACGCAAGAAATTCGAGGAGAATCCGCGGCTGGCTTGGGATATTCTTGAGGCGGGCACGGAACGGGCTCGTAAGGTGGCGGCCAAGACCATGAATGACGTGCGTGCAGCAATGGGAATGTCGCTGGCATACGAGCCGCCGGTGGTGGAGGACGGGAAGCAGGATGGAAGATAGAATCGCGACTCCCGTAGACGGCGGGACAGAATCGGTATCACCAGCGGCCGTTGCACATTCGACCGTGAAGATGAAGTCTGCTGGAAAATCGGACCGGCACTCAGAAAAGGAGGAAGACAGCGATTCTCCGTTTGCGGTTTCGGTGACGGATGTTTACGAAGGGCCGCTGGACTTGCTGCTCGATTTGATTCGCAAGCAGGATATCGACATCTACGACATTCCGATTGCGCGGATCACGGGGCAATATCTGGCGTACGTGGAAAGGATTCGCGAACTGGATGTAAATGTGGCGGCAGACTTTATTTATATGGCCGCGGTGCTGATTCACATCAAGTCGAAGATGCTGCTGCCACGCGATCCGTCGGCAAAGGCAGAGGAGTTGGAAGATCCGCGAACGGAGCTGGTGAACCGGCTCCTGGAGCATGAGAAGTTCAAGTCGGCGGCGCAGATGCTTTTGCAGAAGCAGCAGATCGAAGATGCGGTCCTGACGAATCCTGCCCTGAAAGAATTCATGGATGCCGACGGCACCGAGCCCGAAATGGCTGCCGACGTGATTGATCTGGTGAAAACTTTTCAGCAGATTCTGGAGCGGGTGCGCACGCGGCCTGTGATTAATGTCGACGAGGAAACGGTTACCGTGGGGCAGATGATTGATTATCTGCGGCGGCGGCTGGCATTGGAATCGCGGCCAATCCGGCTCAAGCAGTTATTACTGCGTGTGTCCTCGCGGCAGGCTCTGGTGTGTATGTTTCTCGCGTTGCTCGAACTGGTGCGACTGCAGGCTATTCAGGTTCGCCAGGACCAACTATTCGGCGAGATTGCAGTGCGCAAGCATGCAGGATTCGATACGTTGATGGCGGAGCAAGCTGCTGTAAGCGATGATTGGAGATAGGAACAGTTGCCAGTGGTCAGTTCTCCGTTGCCAGTTCTGACGGTTCTTATTGGCAACCAGCAACTGACAACTGATTTTTTCTATGAGTTTAAAAGCCCAACTCGAAGCCATTATCTATGCGGCGGAGACGCCGATCACGATGGAGCAGATTGCACAACTGGTCAAAGCATCGGTGATCGCCGAAGGCGCGGCTGATGAAGGTGAAGTGAAATCGCGAGTGCGGGCGGCGCTGGAAGAAATGGTAGCCGACTTCGGGTCGTCCGATCATGGGATTGAGATTCGCCAGGTTGCTGGCGGATATCGTATGTCGACCAAACCCGAGCAACACGAGATGGTTCGGAGTTTTGCGAAGAGCCTGAAGCCGCCGATTCGGCTATCGCTGCCGGCGTTGGAGACGCTGGCGGTGATCGCTTACAAGCAGCCGGCAACAGTGCCGGAGATCAACGAGATTCGCGGTGTGGATTCCGGGGGCGTGCTTGCGACACTGCTCGATCGCAAGCTGATTACGACCGCTGGACGCAAGCAGGTCATTGGACGTCCAATTCTTTATAAAACGACCAAAGAATTCCTGATGCGGTTTGGATTGAAAGACGTGAGCGAGCTGCCCAGCATGGAAGAGTTCGAGAAACTGGTTGCAGAGTCGTTTCAAGGGGAGTTGATTCCTGCGGAAGAAGCGGCGCAAGTACAAGACAACGGTCCCGCTCAGCCGGAGGAAATCGCGGAGTCCGCCGCGCAGAAAGAATAGATTCCGATCATGCCGGGTTGAGACGGCGGCGAAAAGCCGCTGTTGATTTTTGTAAGATGTTACGGAGCAGCTGAAAGCCGCGCCCGTTCCAGACTAAGCCAGAAGTTCAGATCGGAAGTTATCGAATGCCTGCTGAACGCCTGCAAAAAATTATTGCTGCGGCGGGAATCGCTTCCCGGCGCAAAGCCGAGGAACTGATCAGCGCCGGCCAGGTGAAGGTGAATGGCACGGTGGTGACGGAATTGGGAAGCAAGGCGGACCCCGATGTCGACCACATCCGTGTCGATGGGAAACTGCTGCAAGGCGCGCAGCTCCATGTTTATCTGTTGTTGAACAAGCCCAAAGGTTATGTGACCACGCTGAGCGATCCGGAGAACCGGCCAACAGTAATGCAATTGATCCGAGGCGTGAAGAAGCGCGTCTATCCCGTGGGCCGGCTGGACTATGCCAGCGAAGGTTTGTTGCTTCTAACCAATGATGGCGCGCTGGCGAACAAACTGATGAAGGCGGCCTCGCAGGTTCCAAAGACATACGTAGTGAAAGTTGCGGGGGTGCCAAGCACCGAATCTCTGGAGAAGTTGCGCGGCGGAGTTTCCATTGCGACCGAAGACGGGCGCCGGGTGCGGACCGCGCCGGCGGGCATACGGCTGGTGAAAGAGGCGAATAATCCCTGGTACGAGGTCACGTTGATCGAGGGGCGCAATCGCGAGATCCGGCGCATGTTTGAGAAGGTGGGACATCATGTGGAGAAAATCAAGCGGGTCCGCTATGGGCCGCTGACGCTTGATGTTCCACCGGGACAATTTCGCGCATTGACGGCGCAGGAAGTCGATCGCCTGCGTACCACCTGCAACAAACCGATGGCGCGTCCAAAGCCTTCCGTGGCATGATGAGCGCCAGCTATGAGCCGCTTCTTCGATCTGCTCTCCCAGCCAGCCCGCGAGATGGGCGAAACGATTCCTTTCGGGAGCAAGCCGGCCCTGACGGAGCGCCGATCGCAGCTGATCAAACTCGATTCCAACGAAAGCCCGTTCTGGCCTTCGGCGCGCGCGATCGATGCCATGAGGAGTGCGCTGGCCACGGCAAATTCCTATCCCGACGATGATTGCAATCTTCTGCGCCGCGAGCTAGCCGGCCAGTACGAGTTGCAGCCGGAGCAGATGCTGGTGACGGCGGGATCAACTGCATTGCTCAGCCTGCTGTGCCAGACGCTGCTCGCACCGGGACTGAATGCGGTGACGAGCAAGCGCTCATTCATTGTGTACTCGATGGCGGTGCAGGCTGCGGGCGGCCACCTGATTGAGGTGGCAATGCGCGACGACAATTTCGATCTGGAAGCAATTCTTAGCGCCATCGATTTGAACACGCGCATGGTTTTTCTGGCGAACCCTAATAATCCTACCGGCACCATGCTGGAAGCGGACGTGGTGGAGCGGTTTGTGGCGCGGGTTCCTGGCCATGTGATCGTGGTACTGGATGAGGCTTACTACGAATTTGCGATGCACTTCGCGGCGCTGCGGGGAGTCGACTACTCCCATTCTCTGGATTATGTTCGCCGAGGCGAGAGCGTGGTGGTGCTGCGAACATTTTCCAAAGCGCACGGACTTGCTGGTTTACGCGTGGGTTACGGTTTAGGTCCCGCGGAATTGCTGGGATACTGCACGCGCATGCGAAATACGTTTTCCGTGTCGTCGGTGGCACAAGCCGCAGCCATGGCGGCCACAGGCGACCTCGATCATATCCGGCACGTCGTAGAAAACAACGCGATCCAGTCGCGAGAGCTTGCACCGGCACTATCGATGCTCGGATATCGCGTGATCCCGACCTGGGCGAATTTCTTATTCTGCGACCTAGGGGAAGCCGCTGCGGCTTTTGCCAACCGCCTGCTGGAGGAGGGAGTGGCGGTGCGCCCGCTGGGGCCATGGGGGGCTCCGAATTGCATTCGCGTGACCATTGGCACGGCGGAGCAGAACCAGGCTTTCTTGCAGGCGGTGCGGCGGATCGGAACCCTCAGTCCTGCGGACGCGCCTCGTGCATCTCGTTCCGGGCAGGCTGACTAATACGCTAGTCGTGAACATTCATTCAGCGTTGTTGCTGAGATAGCGCGAGCGCGGACTTGTGGGTCTATTGAGTCGGGAAGGTCACTACCACGGTTGTTCCCGCTTGTCCGGAGTGAATATCGAATGTCCCCTGCAGCTGCCGAACTCGTTCCTGCATGCCCTGCACGCCGACCCCGACTTTCGCCGGCATTTTCCTTTTCGAATTAAACTGCGCAATGCCTCTGCCGGCATCGCGGATCTGAACCGTGATTTTGCTGAGACTGTACTCGACACGAATTGTGGCACTTTGACCGCCCGAATGGCGATGGATGTTGGTCAGAGATTCCTGCACGATCCTGAAAAGAGCGGTTTCGGTTTCTTGCGAGAGTCTCGGCAATTTCGGATCCAAGTCTAACTCCACGCGGATTCCACTTCTCTCCCCAAAACCTTCGACGTACCGGCGTCGCCGCACTCCGGTGGCAGGTTTGGCGCAATCGCTGGAGACCATGGTGGAGCGGGTTCGACAAGTGGTAAGACAGACGCGGATTCGGATTTTTGCGGGAGACACGAAGTCCCCGGGAAAGATCGTGAGCGTGTTCGAACCGCACACGGAAATCATTCGCAAAGGGAAAGCGAGCAAGTCCAACGAGTTTGGCAAGCTGGTCAAGATTCAGGAAGCGGAGAACCAAATCGTGACCCACTTTGAGGTGTTTGCCGAGCGTCCTGCGGACTCGACTCTGTTGCTGTCCTCGATCGAGGTGCACCAACAGAGGTTGGGACGAATCCCGCGTATGGTGGCCGCCGATGCGGGATTTTATTCGCGCGCGAGCGAGAGAGTGGGGCACGCACTCGGGGTGCAGTGGATGTCGGTGCCCAACAAGAAAACGAAGAGTGCCGAACGGAAACGTCTTCAGCACCAACGTTGGTTTCGTAGAGGACAAAAATGGAGGACCGGGTCGGAGGGTCGAATCAGCGTGCTTAAACGAGGACACGGGTTGCGCCGTTGCCTCCATCCCGGTTTGGACGGTATGCGCCCTTGGGTCGGGCTGGGCGTGATTGCGGACAATTTCATCCAGATGGGGTGCTATCTCGCGCGACAGAGCACCTAAACCGGCACAGTCCACTCGCCTCGCGCACCAGAATGGACACGCCCAAAATCACCACCGAAGACCCTATCCGTTGCGCATTATGTCGACGGACATATGTCAGAAACCGCATTTTACGACGGAAAGTGGGGGTGGCGACCCTGCCTGACGGGGGCAAGCTCGCAAGAGCCTATCCGGCCGGAACCGCAACGCGAGCAGCGCCGTAGAGGCCGGCATCACTTCCGAGCAGGGCAAGAGTAATGACGGTTTTTCGTTCGCTGCGGCTCTCGGTTTGAGACGATGCGCCTTCTTCCGTTCCGGAAGGACTACTGCCGAGGGGATTGTCGGGGGCGGTGGCAGCGTAGACCAGCGAGCGAGCGCGCAGCTCTTCGAACATCTTGGGGGCGTAGGCATCCCACGCGCTTGAAACGCCTCCGCCAATGACGTACATGTCGAGATTCAAAGTGTTGATCAGGCCGGCGAGCAAGATGCCAAGGTAGCGTCCGAACGAGCGGAAGATCCGGCGAGCGTGTTCGTCACCCTGGATCGCCAGATTATAGATTGACTTCGCGCCGAACTCAGGGTCGGACGACGCGGCCTGCGCAAAAGATGGCGCCTCACCGCTGGCGATGGCTTCACCCGCCATGCGCATAATCGCGCTGGCGGAGGCGTAACGTTCGGCGCATCCGTGGTTTCCGCAACCGCAAAGATAACCTTGAGGTTCGACGGTTACGTGACCAAACTCACCCGCCATGCCGTTCATGCCGTGCCAGATTTTTCCTTCGAGTACAATCCCGCCGCCAATTCCAGTTCCGAGCGTGACCACCGCGACGTTCCCGATGCCGCGGGCGGCTCCGAGCCACTGCTCGCCGAGGGCGGCTACGTTTGCGTCGTTTTCTAGGACGACGCGAGCTCCAAGGCGGCGCTCGATTTCGCGGCGCACGGGATAGTCTTCAAAGCCGGGAAGATTGGCGGACTTTCGTAGCATTCCGGTTTGCATGTCGATGATGCCGGGGATACCGATGCCAGCGCCGAGAAAAATCCCCGTGGATTTGTATTTGCTGGAAAGACGCTGGATGGCATCGCACATTTCGTTGATGACGTGGTCGCGGCCAAGAGCGACCTTGGTTCCGAGGGTCACTTTCTCGAGCAGCCCGCCATCGCGGCTGACGGCGGCGATGCGCAGGTTCGTACCGCCGAGATCGACTCCGATGGAAAACTCGGGCATGGCGGGAGCTTATCAGAATTGCGGCGCGCGGTGGTCTTGGCGAAAAAACCATCGAGCTAGGCGCGACCGGACAGCCGGGGACGGCTGCCACATGATTCTCTCGGCAAACTGAGATGCGTCGTTACTTCTGGCATTTCGGGCAGTAGTGACTGCTGCGTCCCGCAATCACGATGCGTTTGATGGGAGTCTTGCAGACGAGGCAGGGCTCACCTTCGCGGCCGTAGACCTGGTGCTGCAACTGGAAGAAGCCTGCTTCGCCATCGGCGTCGACATAATCTGAGATGGAGGAGCCGCCAAGGGCAATGGCCTCGCGGAGAACTTCTTTGATTGCGTCCAGCAGCCTTGCAAGTCTTGCGCGTGGAATGGTCCAGGCGCGGCGGCGGGGTCGGATTCCGGCGCGGAATAAAGATTCATCCGCATAGATGTTTCCGACGCCGCGAAGCAGTTTTTGATTCAGTAAGGCGCTTTTAATGGGAGTCTTGCGGCCGCGAAATAAAGGGATGAAGCGATCGAGTTCTGCTTCCAATGGTTCAATACCTGCAGCCTCAAATTCGGAACTGACGCTCAAACGGCCAAAGCGGCGGGGATCGACAAAACGCAGCTCCCGACCCGAGGCCAGCTTCAGGATCGCGTGCGTATGCTTGAGAATTTCTGACCGCGGTTCGCATACTTGCAACCGGCCAGTCATGCCGAGGTGGACGATCCACTGGGCTCTGAGTTGAGGCGAATCAATTTGTTTGGGGCGGACCCTCTCGTTCGCCTCTGCTTGCATCGCCGGTGACGTGCGGAGTTTGGATCCCGTTTTAGTGTATTGGCTTTTCGCGGGCAGGAGTGCCCGCGCCCCACTGGTCTTAGCGAGGTCGAAGACGATGTGCTTGCCCATGCGCCGGACGGCGACGATGCGGCTGTTTTCCAGCGTGGCGGCGATTTTCTTGGCGGGAGATTTGAGTGGCTCCGGTTTCTCGCCGAGCCAGATTGATTCGATCACATCGCCGGAAACGCGCCTTGCCAGGCCGCGTGCGATGGTTTCAACCTCGGGGAGTTCAGGCATGCTTACCCAGTTTACAGGCCTGGCAGGGACATGCGTGGTTGTGGACTGGGGTTTCCGGCTAATCCTTCAGAGGGACAACGGCTCTGCCATCGCGGCAGAATGTGGCGACTTTCTGTAGATCACCGTTCGCCTGGGGTAGGGTCATCACGGGTCCGTAGCAGTAAACCGCGTGGCCACTGGCGGCGAAATACCAGCGTCCGCCTTTGGCATGCTGTTCTAAAGCAGCGGAGAGATGTCGATCGGGCAGAGCCGGCTTGGCCACCGTCATACTGAACATCAGGGCTAGGGTCAGGGCATTCATTGCTCTTCAACTTCTTGCTACTTCGGCGAACTTTACCGCTAACAACCGGAACCTACAGCGTAATCAGAACCCGACGTTGATCTCCCAGATCCGAGGCAGGCACGGGTGGAATCTGCGTATAGGGTCTTGCACCCTTGCCTGGCCCGCTCTGGGAGCGTTGTTGTGGTGCTTGCGTTAATGGGACCTGGTTGGACGGGACATGGGTCGACGGAGCCTGGTTCGACGGGATCTGGTTCGATGGAGCCTGGGTTGACGGGGTCTGGCTAGAAGGATTCTGTGCGTGGCTCTGTGCTTGGGCTTGCGCCGACTGGTCGGCATGGGCCTTGATCTTCATAGCCCAAAGCTCTCTGCTGTCACCCTGCAAGAGCTCAATGAGACCACGTTGCGCCTGCATTGTGTTGTTTTGCTCGACAATGAGCAACGTCATCATCCCATACGAAATCAGAAACAATACCGTGAGTAGGGGCATCAGGCTCTTCTTCTTTTTGGGAGCCACGATCGGCATCACGGATGTGTCAGCGGACAAAGGATTCAAATTGCCACCCCAGTCTCAGGTTACTCGCACAGGAGAGTTGCAGCTTGGCCGCCAACAATAGGGCTTGCCGAAGACATTGCAATTACTTGAGTTAGCAACAGGAAGGAGGTTACCACGCCGGTTTTCAAGTGCAAGGGAATGCACATAATGAGCAGCCGGCGTGGGCAGCGGGTGGGCCGATCTAGGGCCTTTTGGGCTCTCAAGAGGCGATCGCCGTATGCGCCTGGATCGAGTTTGGTCTACCCACTTTTTCACTTACCGCCGAGCAGGAGCTTCGCGATGGTCGCCAACTGCATGTTGGACGTGCCTTCGTAGATTTTACCGATTTTGGCGTCGCGCCAGTATTTTTCCACGGGGTAGTCTTTCGTGAAGCCGTAACCGCCGTAGATTTCGAGGGCCAAGGATGTGACGCGCTCGGCCACCTGCGAGGCGAACAGCTTGGTCATGGCGGCTTCCTTCACGAAGTTCACCCCCGCATCCTTCATGCGGGCCGCGTTATAGACCATGAGACGGGCAGCTTCAATCTCAGTGGCCATCTGGGCGATCTGGAACTGGATGCCCTGGAAATCGGCGAGAGCCTTGCCGAATTGCTTGCGCTCCTGCGCGTACTTTGCAGCGAACTCCCAGGCACCGCGGGCTACCCCGATCATCTGCGCACCGATGCCGATGCGGCCTTCGTTCAAGGTTTCGATGGCGATTTTGTAGCCTTTGCCGGGTTCGCCGAGAACGTTTTCCTTGGGGACGCGGCAATCTTCGAGAATGAGTTCGCAGGTAGAAGAAGCGCGAATGCCGAGCTTGTCTTCTTTTTTGCCAACGCTGAATCCGGGAAAATCCCTTTCGATGAGGAAGGCCGTGATGCCTTTGTAACCCGCGGCGGGATCGACAGTGGCGAAGAGCACGAAGAGGCCCGATTCTTTGCCGTTGGTGATCCAGAGCTTGCGGCCGTTGATGAAGTAGTCGGTGCCTTTCAGTTGGGCGCGGGTTTGCAGGGCGAAGGCATCGGAGCCGGATGCGGCCTCGCTGAGCGCATAAGCTCCAACGGTGTCTGCCACCATCTTCGGCAGATAGCGTTTCTTTTGCTCAGGACTGCCCCATCGCAGCAGCGCGTTATTGACCAGCGTGTTTTGCACGTCTACGACCACTCCGGCTGACGCGTCCACGCGAGATAATTCCTCTACCGCCAGAATTGCTTCGAAGAACTTGGCTCCTCCTCCGCCGAATTGCTCCGGGATTTCGATCCCCATCAGACCGAGCTGAAAGAATTCCTGGATCAGATCTTTTTCGAAAACACCCTTCTCGTCCATCTCTTTCACCAAGGGCCGAATTTTGTCGTCGGCGAACTGGCGAATGTTGTCGCGGAAAAGAATCTCGTCTTCAGTAAGCGTGGTCAGTGGCGTGGGAACTGCGGATTGGAGGGTCTCGGGCATATTCGTACCTTCTGGCGGAGGAGTGGCGGACTTGTGATTTTAGCAGAATGGGGAATGACGATAATGTCCGGAGTCTGGTAGTGGGCGGTTTTGATCAAAACAGCCCCACTACCGAAAGTCTTTAACCAGGGGACACGGGGTTTACAGAGTTAAAACCTTTTATTTAGGCCCGCCTGCTATGGACCAACTCCAGGGTGTCGGCTCTGTAGGATGGACCGAATCGGATGGGGGCGTGCACGCATTCCGCCTCCGTTCCCGACGGCGTCATCCCGAAGCGCCACGCTTTCACCAGCGGGGCGAGGGATCTCGCGCGGACTTGTTGCCGATGCGCGCGAGATCCTTCGATCCGCCTGAAATGCGGCTGCGCTCGGGATGACGCCGGACAGGTGAATGACGGGCGGATTACGCGATCAGAGGATCACTACTTGCGCTGCGAGTGGACCAGCTTCAGCGTGTCAGCTTGCAGAATGCGCTGGATCTGGTTCCGCGCATGCACCGACCACGGTCCCGTGGTGTCGAGCTTGATATAAGCCTGCCAGTGTTTTAGCGCCTTCCGCGGCTCGCGGACTTTTTCGTAGGCGAGAGCGAGGTTGTAGTGCGCGTCAGCGTAGGTGGGAGCGAGTTGGACCGCCATCTTGTAAGTCCGAATGCCCTCTTGCACGCGACCGGTCTCGTCCAGAACGTTGCCGAGATCGAAATAGGCGAGCGCGTATCTGGGATCAACTTGCAAGGCGGCGCGATAATGTTTTTCCGCCAATGCGAAATCCTGGCAATTGTAGTAAAGAGTTCCCAGGTTGATATGCGCCGCGGCGTGAGCGGGTTGGAATTCAAGCACCTTCTGGTAGGCTGCCAAGGCCTCGGTCTGGGTGGCGGGATCCTCCTCGAGCGCGACGCCTCGGGCAAACCATCCTGCGGCTTCATCTTCGCGTGGAGCGGGCTCGGGAGTTGGAATCGGCGTGCTCGTCACAACTTTTTCGCGTCCCGAGAAGTCCATCACAAACTGTCCGGCGATAGGTTCCAGCAGCCTGCCCTGGTGACGGAATGCAACGCGATGCCGGCTGGTGGAGGAGGCCCCTGCTTCTACCAGAGGATTGCCCATGCCAGCGGCCTGCTTTTGCATGGCCTCGAGCGATTCGCGGATCACCGCGGGACGCACTTTCATCGCACACAGGTCGCGAACTTTTTTAATTTTTAGAAGATCGGCGAAGGAATAGCTTTTAGAGGCGACAATCAGCCCGGCGCGCTCCCAGCTTGCCAACTGGCGCGCGGTGAGGCGGAGAATTCTAACTAAATCGACTCGACTGTACACGACTCTCTCAACCTCGCGCGCGTCCCCGGCGCGAGAAGGTACCGCCGCTATTATGCGCAACCAAGGGCACTCAGCGCAACAGCAAACCTTGTGGAAACCTGTGGAGAACCCAGATGATTTACATGTCGCGGAAATGGTGCAAAACCATCATAAGGCAGAAACGCCCTCGCTGGCATCTACACCGAAACCAGAGCGGCTTGATATTCCTCGTAGGTGCCCTTGAAGTCAGTAATTTTATGGTCGCGTTCGAAATGCCAGATGCGGGTTGCGACTTCGTCAATCAGGTCGTGATCGTGGCTTACGAGCAACACCGTTCCCTGAAAACGCTGCAAAGAAATGTTTAGTGCGTTGATGGCTTCGAGATCGAGGTGGTTGGTGGGTTCATCGAGCACGAGCACGTTTGGTTTTTGCAGCATGAGCTTGCAGAAAAGCAGGCGCGCCGCCTCGCCGCCGGACAGAACGTTGGTGGACTTCGTCGCCTCTTCGCGTTGGAAAAGCATTTGCCCCAGAAGGCCGCGAATTTCTTCACCCACGGCCGCAGGATTCCATTGATGCAGCCACTCGAGGACGGTCATGCCGCCTTCGATGAGGCTGCGATGATCCTGGGCAAAATATCCGATGGAAGCTTCGTGCCCCCAAACCACTTTGCCAGAGTCGAGGAACGGGCCGTCATAGCCGCTGGTCTTGCGCAACTCGGCTTCCGGCGTGGTGGGCGAATTCGCCAGCAGCGCATTTACCAGCGTGGTCTTCCCTGCTCCGTTGCGCCCCATCAGCGCGATTCTTTCGCCACGCGTGATGCTGGCGGTGAAATCGCGAATGACCGGACTATCGCCGTAAGCTTTGCTCAGGCGCTCGACCTCGAGGATATGTTTGCCAGACGGCCGCTTTTGCTCGAATTTGATGTAAGGGCGCTGGATGTTGGACTTGGCGAGTTCCGTGACCTGCAAGCGCTCCACTTCCTTGCGCCGCGACTGGACCTGGCTGGATCGCGTGCCGGCGGAGAAGCGCGCGATAAATTCGTTTAGCTGCGAAATCTTTTTCTCGCGCTGCGCGTTCTGTGATTCGATCTGTGAACGAACCTGCGTCTTGGCCAATACCATTTCGTCGTAGGAGCCGGTATAGGTGATGATCGTCTCGTAATCGATATCGGCGATGTGAGTGCAAATGCTGTTCAGAAAGTGGCGATCGTGGGAGATGGCGATCACCACGCCGTCGTAGGCATTCAGAAATCCCTGCAGCCAGTGGATCGAATCCAAGTCCAGATTGTTGGTGGGCTCGTCCAGCAGCAAGGCTTGAGGATGCCCGAATAAGGCCTGAGCCAGCAGCACGCGAACCTTCTGCCCACCTTGAAGTTCGCTCATTTTTCGAGCATGAGATTCGTCGGGAATGTCCAATCCTTGCAGCAAAATGGCGGCGTCGCTCTCTGCGGTGTACCCGTCTTCCTCGCCGACGATGCCTTCGAGCTCGCCGAGCTTCATGCCGTCTTCGTCGGTCATGTCGTGCTTTTCATAGATCGCGTCGCGTTCCTGCATCGCCTCCCACAGGCGTTTGTTGCCCATGATTACCGTGTCGATCGCCGTATAGGCGTCGAAGGCGAACTGGTCCTGACTCAACACTCCAAGCTTGCGGGGACGGACTACGGTGCCCTTTTGCGGCTCGAGTTCGCCGCTAAGCAACTTCATGAACGTGGATTTGCCGGCGCCGTTGGGGCCGGTGAGTCCGTAGCGCTTGCCGGGCGTGAAGGCGGTGGAGACTTCGTCGAACAGAATTTTGGCGCCGTAGCGCATGGAGACATTACTAACTGAGAGCATGGTGTCGAATTTCTCTTCTTTGGCTTCTACTGGGAAGCTTGTTCAGGAAGCTTTTCCTGAAACTGCGGGGGAATTTCCGCTGAAACGGTACGCAGCTGGTAGTCAATAGAATATCACGGCCGAGTTACCAACTTGGCATCCCGAGCGGAGAAGGATCCCTCGCGAAGCAAACGATCTTGCGGAGTCGAAGGATCCCGGCACCGGTCGGCCTTTTCTCCCAGCGCCTCAAGGCGTTCTACCTCGCTTAACCAGTCTGAAGCGCGAGAACTTCTTGCGAAGCCTCATCCGTCGTCAAGGGGAAAGGGATCCTTCGACTACGGGAACCGATTCGCGATGCGAATCGGTTCACTCCGCTCAGGATGACAACATGTGAGGGTGAGTAGAAGAAAACTTATGCGGCGGTCCATGGATCAATAAAGGTTGCGGAGATATCGGCGAAGTCCCGGACGTTTCGCGTCGCCAATGTGGCGTGGCGAGAGAGAACGATGCCAGCGATCATGGTGTCGCGCATGTCCCGAGGGCGGCCCCGCATTTTTCGAGAGGCCATCAAGGTGCTTGCGTGCTGTGCGGCCTCGGCGTCGAAGGGAGCGACGCGATGATGAATACGGCTCAAGAATTCCTCAAAGTCGTGCATAAGAGCGGCTCGCCGTCTCCCGCTTGGCATGACCCCCAGCCCGAAACGAATTTCAAACACAGTGATTGAACTCGTCCAAACGGACGTCCGAGGCTGTCGGTCAAGCCATGCCACTACGGTCTCATCCGGGACACGCAACATTAGCGCGGACACTACATTGGTGTCGAGAACGATCATTCCTCGAAGGCAGGGGGTTTGATGTCAAAGCCGCGCAATTCTGGAATCGGAGAGTCGAGGCCATGCCTGGCGAAAATCTTCGCAATTTCTGTCCCCAGTCCGCCGGCAGGAGTCCTCTCTTCCTCATGCACAGCTGCCCGGAGAAGGTCGCGGACTTCTTCTTCCATACTTCGGCCGTTGCGGCGGGCGCGGCGTTGGAGGCGGGCCTTGACCTCATTTTCGATATTGCGAACCACCAATTGCGCCATAATGATATCATGATACCACAACTGGAACGGAAGGCGTCAATCCCTCGAGGGTCTCTCCCGGTCCCTGCGCTCAGGATGACAAGACGCTTTAATGGCCACCGCTTAATTCTCTCACGATTGCGCCGACGAACTGTTTGGCGTCGCCGAAGAGCATTAGGGTGTTGGGGAGGTAGTAGAGGGGATTGTCGATGCCGGCGAAGCCGGGGCTCATACTGCGTTTGATGACCATGACGGTGTGGGCTTTGTCGACGTCGAGGATGGGCATGCCGTAGATGGGGCTTGAGGGATCGGTGCGGGCGGCGGGGTTGGTGACGTCGTTGGCGCCGATGACGAGAGCAACGTCGGTTTGCGGGAAGTCGCCGTTAATCTCGTCCATTTCGATGAGGCGGTCGTAGGGAATGTCGGCTTCGGCGAGCAGGACGTTCATGTGGCCGGGCATGCGTCCGGCAACGGGGTGGATGGCGAAGCGGACGTCGATTCCCTTCTTGGTGAGAATGTCATAGAGTTCGCGAACTTTGTGTTGCGCCTGCGCCACCGCCATTCCGTAGCCGGGAACGATGACGACTTTGTTGGCGGCAGCGAGGATTGCTGCCGATTCCTCGGCTGTGGCGCTGTGCACCGGCCGGACTTCCGCGCCGCCGGCGGCAGCGGCCTGCACCTGGCCAAAGGCGCCGAACAAAACATTGGTAAACGAACGGTTCATCGCTTTCGCCATGATGACCGAGAGAATGAGGCCGGACGAGCCGTCGAGGGCGCCGGCGATGATGAGGAGCTTGGAATCGAGGACAAATCCCATGGCCGCGGCGGACAAGCCTGCGTATCCGTTCAAGAGGGAGATGACAGTGGGCATGTCGGCGCCACCGATGGGGATAATCAGGAGAATTCCGAAGATCAGCGAGATGCCAACGATGAGCGGGAAGAATTGTTTGGCTTCGGGATGCAGGACGAGATAAACGGCGCTGCCGATGGCGACGGCGAGCAACAAGAAGTTGACAAGATTTTGTCCTTTATAAGTGATCGGCCGCTGCGGCAGGATCTCCTGCAGCTTGCCTGCCGCCATGAGGCTGCCGGTAAAGGTGAGGCCTCCGAGGATCACCTCCATCGAAAGAACGGACATCATAAATTTGGGAACGCTCGGGGTGCGCAGATAAAATTCTGCGGTGCCGACCAGCGTGACGCAGAGTGCGCCGAAGGCGTGACTGAGCGCGGTTCGTTGCGGTACCGCCGTCATCTGCACCATGCCAAGCGGAATGCCGATGCCGCTGCCCAGCACCAGGGCAATGATGATCCACTTCCAGTCGACGATGCCGTGGCGCAGCAGGGTTCCGGCGATGGCCAATACCATGCCGATTTCGCCGGCCCAGATTCCGTGGCGGGCCGTGGCGGGGGAACTCATCCACTTCAACGAAAAGATAAACAGGGCGCTGGCAATGAGATAGGTGACTTCGATGACGTACTGGCTTCCGGCGAAATCGGGGTTCATTATTTTTTCACCGGGCGACTGGACTTGAACATCTTGAGCATACGGTCGGTGATCAGGAATCCGCCGACCACGTTGCTGGTGGCGGCGACGATGGCGATCACGCCCAGCACGGTAGCGAAGCCGCTCTTGCGCTCGCCTACCAGCACAATTGCGCCGACGACCGCGATGGCGTCGAGAGCGTTGGTCAGCGACATGAGCGGAGTGTGGAGCAAGGGCGAAACATGGCGGATAACTTCAAAGCCGATGAAGCAGGCCAGCATGAAGATGAACAGCGCGTCAATCAGATTCGAACCCATTGGCGACCTCAGGGGCTAAAGCCCCGATTCTCTCGTGGCACTCTCCGGCGCGGCTCGAGCCGTGCACTGATACGAATCGCTTGATGCCAATCCGCTGATGCGAATCCCGGGATATCAGTCCTGTGCTGCCACATCCTCGATACCAATCTTCTACTGCGTCGCTAATGCCGGCAGTCTGAAAAACTCCCGCACTCTGCTGTTTACGATTGCACCGCCGCGCGTGACCATGGTTTCGCGGATGATTTCGTCCTGAAGATTGAACTGCAGTTTGCCCTCTTTCATCATGTAAACCAGGAAGGTGGTGAGGTTGCGGGCGTACATCTGGCTGGCATGATAGGGGACGCTGCTGGCGAGATTGATGGCGCCGATGATGGTTACGCCATGCGCTTTCACGGTTTCGCCGGTGCGCGTGAGTTCGCAGTTGCCGCCGCGCTCGGAGGCCAGATCGACGATCACGGAGCCCGAAGCCATGCCTTTGACCATGTCAGCGGTGATCAGCACCGGAGACTTTTTGCCAGGAATCACGGCGGCCGTGATGACGACATCGCTTTCCGCGACGACCCGGGTAAGCAGCTCGCGCTGACGGGCGTAAAAAGACTCGTCCTGCGCTGTACCGTAGCCACGAGCGTCCTGTGCGTTCTGCGCCTCGATGGGTAACTCGACGAATCGGCCGCCCAGGCTCTGCACCTGCTCTTTGGAAGCGGCGCGCATGTCGTATGCGGAGGCTACTGCCCCCAGTCTGCGCGCGGTAGAGATGGCTTGCAGCCCGGCTACACCTGCGCCGATGACAAAGACGCGAGCCGGAGTGATGGTACCGGCGGCGGTCGTCATCATGGGAAAGATTCGGATGGAGGTTTCCGCGGCCAACAGCACGGCTTTGTAACCGCAGATGGTTCCCATGGAAGAGAGGGCGTCCATGCTTTGTGCGCGCGTGGTGCGCGGCACGAGCTCGACAGAGAAGGAGGTAACGCCGGCGGCGGCAATCTGCGCGATCACTTCGGCAGAGCCAAAGGGACGGAGAAAGCCAATCAGTACCTGATCGCGCCGGAGAAGAGGAAGGTCAGCCTTTCCGGTAACGTCGTTCGAGCCATAGCAGAGCACCTGCACGATAATGTCAGCGGAGGCAAACACAGTGGCACGGTCGGAGAGGATTTTCCCGCCCTTTTCGACGTAGGCGGAATCGGGATACCCTGCTTCTACGCCCGCGCCCGATTCCACCGCCACCTCGAGCCCGGCCTTGACGAGAGTTGGGATGACTGCGGGAATCAGCGCGATCCGGCGCTCTCCGGGATAGCTTTCCTTCGGAACTCCAACGATCACGCGGTTGTCCTCTCCCCCGTAAAGTCGTTATCCTACGTTCGTAAGGTACGAATACTATGCGCCAGCGGTGCCCGCGGACAGTGACGCGCGTCACAATGGGGTCTGCGCGTTGCCGATCAACGCACGACGCCGTGACGGAGTAAAAACAGTATCAGAAAGAGATGACAGAGGAAAGCAGAGCAAAAGTCCCTTTCTCCGTCAACGTGGTAGGCCTGCAGTGAGCACTGTATTGACTCAACCTGCCGGGGCCTGAGGTAATAAATTGGTCGTTCATGTGCCCACAACAGCTCAACCAAGCGCCCAGAAACGCCGCCGGTGGCAGTGGATCGGCGTTATCGCTTGCCTTGTTCTAATCGGCGCCGCAGTGGTTTCTCATCTTGTAATCGTCCGTGCCCAGCCCATCCTCCGTACGCGGGTTATCGAAACTCTTTCCAATCGATTCAAGAGCAAGGCGGAACTTGCAACGCTGAAGGTGTCGGTATTCAGAGGGCTCGAAGTATCCGGCACCGGCCTCAAGATCTACGGTGCGACCGATCCGAATCCCTACGCCCCGGGGGTCCAGCCCCTGATCAGCCTGCAGGAATTTCATTTTCACACTGGGGTCCGAAATCTTTTTCGTTCGGTTGTACACGTCGACACCGTGTATGTAAAAGGGATGCAATTAAACGTCCCGCCCAAAGAGAATCGCCAGGAAATTAAGGGCATGAGTGCGCAAACGGGAAGGATGACTGTTGTCGTCGACAAGTTCGTTTGTCAAGATACGACGCTGTTGGTAAACACTTCGAACCCGAATAAACCCCCTTTGGAATTTGTTATCAGTGATTTGCGAATGCAGGACATTGGTCGCGGGCTTCCTATGCGTTTTGAGGCCACCCTAGTCAACCCCAAGCCGATCGGGGACATTCGCTCCACGGGCCTGTTTGGACCGTTTTACGAAAGCAGCCCTCGAGATACGCCGGTGCAAGGAAATTATTCCTTCCGCCACGCCGATCTCAGCACGCTCAAAGGGATCGGCGGGATACTCTCGTCCACCGGTGAATATGCTGGAACGCTCGACGACATCGTGGTCGATGGAAGCACCGACACGCCCGATTTCCGTATAGCGAGCAGTGGGCACCCGGTGCCGCTGCATACGGATTTCCATGCGATTGTCGACGGCACGAGCGGGGACACCTATCTTAAGCCGGTGAAGGCGACGGTCCTTGATTCTTCTTTCACCGCAAGGGGTTCGGTGACTCGGGTGCAATATCCGAAGGGGCACGACATCAACCTCGAAGTGCACATTGACCAGGCGCAAATTCAAGATCTGCTGAAGCTCGGCGTGCGCACCGATCCGGCGGTCATGACAGGTCAGGTGGAAATGGAGACGAAGTTGAGATTGCAGCCTGGCGATGCGGATGTGGCCGATCGGTTGAAGTTAGCCGGAACCTTTCATATAGAACGCGCTCACTTTACGAATGAGAAAGTCCAGTCCCGGTTGGATTCGTTGAGCCTTCGGTCCGAAGGCAAGGCTAAGCAAGCGGCAGAACACGTGGAAGAAAATGTCCCCGTGGATTTGCGGGGAGTGTTCACCTTAGACGACGGGACATTCTCTTTTTCACTGCTTCACTTCGTAATTCCCGGCACTCGTATCGCGATGACCGGAGTTTACACTCTGGACGGGCGAACCTTCGACTTTCGAGGCAAGGCCCTGCTGAACGCGAAGTTATCGCAGATGACGACAGGTTGGAAGTCAATTCTGTTAAGGCCGGCCGACCGATTCTTCAGCAAAGACGGGGCCGGGACAGAAGTTCCAATCAAGATTACGGGAACTGAATCGGAACCACACTTCGGTTTGGATTTTCACCATAAAGACGAGCACCCGTCCGCCGACACGAAATACAATTCTGCCGCCAGGTGATGAGGAATCGTTTGAGCTGGCTTCCTTGCAGGATTCTCCCAAGCGCATTCCGAACCTACGGTTCGGCCCACTGGTAATTACAGCTACCACTCCATAGATACGTGAATGCGGGCCTTTTATGCTCGGGACTTGGTTGCCACCGCTCGGGCCTCTGTCGGCAAGAAGGGACTTTCCCAGTGAGTGCCTCGACTGTTTCCCCCGCGACTACGGTTCCTCCGACCAAAATTAAGATCAAAACCGATGCTGACCTGATTTCGCGTGCCCAGGATGGAGATCCTCAGGCATGTGCTGCAATCTTCGATTTGCATAGAGGGCGCGTTTATTCCACTTGCTTGCTGATGACCAAGAATGTTTCCGACGCGGAAGACCTGATGCAGGATGCTTTTATCCAGATTTTTCGCGGGATCCGCAGCTTTCGCGGGGACTCGGCGTTCTCTACATGGATCTACCGGGTGGTGGTGAATACGCTTTTGATGACGCGCCGCAAGCGGCACTTGCGGGAAGTTTCTATCGACGAGCCAACCTCGGTGGACTCCTCGCCCCTACAAAGGGAATTCGGAGGAGACGACCGCGAATCAATGGGGCGGTGGACCGAGTCGCCTTAACGCGGGCAGCGAAAGAGCTCCCTGCGGGCTGCCGGACAATTTTTCTTTTGCATGAAGTGGAAGGTTACGAGCACCACGAAATCGCCGAGCGGTTAAGTTTGTTCGATTGGCAATTCAAAATCCCAACTTCATACAGCCCGTTTGAAGATGCGCACGCTGCTTGCCTCGGGCAAGAAACGCATCGGGAGGAAACATATCCCGAACCGAATGGCGGAATTTCCTGCAGTTTAAAGACTATTTCCTTGCGGCGTGAAGTGGTGTTCCCAAAGAGGTCGGAGCTCCCCCTTTCGGCGACGAGAGGGGAACGGTTACCAAAATCTGAGTTCCGTCGGCGTTGGACGCAATGTCTAACTGGCCACCGAGCTCCCGCACTCGTTCCCGCATACCGGTCAGGCCGACGCCGAAGCCTCCTGTTTTGGTCCGAAATGTGTTTAACAATTCGCGCGGAAATCCTCTTCCATAATCCTTCACCTTCAGTGCTACCTTGTCGGGGAAACATTCCAGGGTGACTTCGGCCTTTGGGCTCTTGGAGTGGCGGTGAATGTTGGTCAAACTTTCTTGCAAGACGCGGAAAAGCCCAAGCTCCACGGGCCTGGGAAGACGCGGAAGGTTCTCCGGCAAATCCACCTTTACTGCAACGCCGCTGCGTTCGGAAAAACCCTGGAGATACCACCTAGCTGCGGAGGCGAACCCGACTTCGTCGAGCAGCGGCGGATGGAGCAGGTGTGAGATGGTGCGAGTCTCTGCGATCGATTGGTCGAGAAGTTTGGCGGCGTTTGTAAGAAGCTCGTCGCCGCTGGGCTGGGCGCGCAAAAACAGGTCCAGGTTCATTTTGACGCCGGCCAAATACTGGCCCAGACTGTCATGGAGCTCGCGGGAAAATTTGCGCCGCTCCTCATCCTGCATTTGCAGCAAACGGGCGGTCAGGTGACGGAGTGATTCTTCTCCCTCGCGAGCCGCGCCTTCCGCCAATGCTCGGGATCTGAGTTCGCTCGTGAGTAGACGATAGTGAATGAAAAATAGGATGAGCGCGAGGGTAAAAGAGACAAAAAGGATGATGATCGTGAGGAAATAGAGACGGTTTGAAACTCCGATCCGGAAATTGAGCAGCCGCTGTTCTTCCTGTCGCATCTGCGCCATGATGGAAGCATTTTCAAAAGCTAGAGTGAGAACGTCGGCCGCGATAGCACTTTGACCCGCCTCATCGGGTGGAGACGACTTCTTGAGCTCGATCGACTTTCTGAATAAGTTAATTCTCCGATCGGTTAAATTCTCCAGCCGGTTGCACATTTCCTGCTGCCTCGGATTGTCCTCCGTCAGTTTTCTCACTAACTGAAGTTTCTGGCGCACCTCAGGAAGTGTCGCACGGAAGGCTTCGCGGAGGGTCTCATCACCGGTGATGGCGTATGCGCTTCGCGCACGAGCCAGTTTTGCCATAGAGGAATCGATCTCGCCCAGGGTGGTCTCAACCTCGAACGAATGAACCACCCATCCCGCACTCTCGCGGAGGCGAGCGACGGTAACATAGGCCGCGATCGCGCTGAGGAGCAGCACGGTTACAGCGGATGCGAATGCTACTTGCGCATTTCCACGGGGTGACATAGATAACCGTAAGTGTTCCCAGCTCACCAGACAGAAGTTGCGTCCACACATGCCCACAGAAACCGGCTGCGCGGTTCAATTCGTGTTCAAACGAGTTTAATCGTACCTTGCTGGCAATCTTCGCGCCACAGCCTCACTGACGCTCCCCTAACGAGAAAGTTTTCTTTTTCGGTCTCATGCGGATACAGCAAAGACCTGATTGCACTATCATGTGCATTCCCTATATTTAGTAACTCGCGAACGATCAGGTGACGTGTACTCGCCGTTCAGCCTTCGAAGTCGAGTCACTCACCAGACTTATGCCGTCTCGTTACGGACATTCCGGCAGTCACAATGCTGCGCCTCCCCCCGCTCAATCCCCGCTGGATCGAACACCTTGGCGGCAGCGGGCGCGCCCTAATTCTCAGTCTGAAACAAGCGAGGAGAAGCCAGCCGACCAGCGATCGGGAAGGACTTTCGTAGGGGCGTCAGGAGGCAGGAGTTGAAACTCCGTATCCTGATTGCCGACGATCACGAGGTGGTGCGGCGCGGGCTGTCATCTTTGTTGCAGGCGCAGGAGGGCTGGGAGGTAGTAGCGGAGGCCTCTGACGGACGCGAAGCGGTGGAAAAGGCGAAGGAACTGAATCCGGATTTCATCATCCTGGATATCGGCATGCCCAATTTGAATGGACTTGCGGCGACCCGGCAACTGGTGCAGCACGATCCCAATTGTAAGGTGATCGTGCTGACTATCACAGATTCCGACCACGTGATACGAGAGGCTCTGGACGCCGGAGCGCGCGGGTTCGTGTTGAAATCCGATGCGGTGCGGGATTTGGTCTCAGCCATCGAAGCGCTGCAACGCGGTCAGATGTTCTTTACCCCTCGAGTAAATGAGTTGCTACTGGCGGGCTTTCTGGAAAAGGGAGCTGCCGCTTCTGGTGGAGTTCCACCAAGGTTCCCGACCTTGACGCCTCGGGAGCGTGAAGTCATCCAACTTCTGGCCGAGGGCAAGAGTTCGAAGGAAGTGGCCGCAGTGCTGAACCTGAGCACCAAAACGGCCGAAACCCATCGCAGCAACATCATGCGAAAGCTGGGCTTTCACTCCATTCGAGACTTGGTGTTATACGCCGTAAAGAACGACATTATTCAGGTGCAAATGCCGACCGGAGACCGGTCTCGGGAAGGCTCTGGCAGCTAACGTCCATACGGAATGGATTCCGACAAATCGCGTTTATTTGATCTCTTATTCCGCGCCCACAATGAAACCGCCGGGAGAAGGAGCGCCCCGGCGGCATTGACTGAAGGAAAACTCGACACAAAGTGGAGCGATACTTAACCGGCCTTTCTTTCGTTCAGGTCGTCGGCGTCCGTTGTATCGACCTCGCTTGAGGGGCGATCTTCATTATCCGTGGCTGACTTAGCCGCGTCCTTCACTTTGCCCCAGGTGTTCTGCACTTTGCCTTCGGCTTGCTTGGCAGCGCCGTGCGCTTGCTTCTCGCTGTCGCCGGTCCACTCACCTACTTGACGTTCCACCCTACCTGCCACATCCTTGATTTTGCCTTCAACCCGATCCTTATCCATGATCATGGCTCCTCTCAGATTGAATATGTTCCCGTAACGGATCACGCTTACTGACAAATATCGCCATCCACGTGGGGGTAGAATTCTCTTCCCCCCGGTGGGGTTAGAGCGCGAATCCGAGCTAAATCGCGCTGCGGCCCTGTATGAGCCGTATCACAACGGCGATGAGGGCGAGTACGAGCAAGATGTGAATGTACCCGCCCACCGTGTAGGCGCTAACCATTCCAAGCAACCACAACACCAGGAGTATTACCGCAATGGTCCAGAGCATCGAGAACCCCTCTCATCACCGCTATTTTCTGACGCAATAACTTCTACAGACTATCGAGGGGATCGTTCGACGAATATAAGGTCCAATGTGTATCTGGTTAACGACGTGGCCCTAGGAAGCGAGGTACAGGGACTTATTCTGGCTGACGATCTACCGCAGCATGTCCGGAGAAATCTCAGATTGCGAATTCGTGTTCCGGTAGCGTGGAAGACCGCGTGCGCTATGGCTGCTCCTGTTCCGGTGATGCCGACCGATACTGCGCGCCGAGAGAATCCAACTGAGGATCGGGAAGGTCGATGGCTGAAACATCGATCTCGCCAATGCCGGCACTTACCGGGACGTGGTAGTCGGCGAGATTTGCGTTCATGATGCGGGCCATAGCACCGATTCAATCGGGATTTGAATCCGTTTGGTGATTGTTCATGGTGGCACTGAGAAATCACAAATGCCATCGCGCCCGGTCCTAACGACCTTGTGCACTCTGAGATTAAGCAGCTTGATCTGCCTGAATGTTGGCGGTGTCCGCGTCAAAACTGCATCCGCTTGCTTTTCGTCTTGCAAGGTTTGATCGAGCAGGTTGGCCTGATTTTCCTCGCCCAGAACTTCCGCAAAAGATCGCACCGTTCCATAACGCCGCCATTTCGTAGTGCTCAACTTTTCTGCACGGCCGCGATGATTCCGGCATCGCGCGCCGACATATCCACGGCGCCTTTGATCACGTCTTCACCTTCAGTGATGAGCGCAGCAATGCCTTTGCACTTCTTCGAGTCGACGGAACTCGCTGCCTGGTTCAAAATCTGTTCCCGTCGCGCTACATGGCCCCGCGTTTCCTGCAAGTGAGTTTGAAGCGCATTTTTCAACGGTGGCTCGGTAGAAGCCTGAATCATCTTTGGCCAAGCTCGGTGACTTGAGTTTCAGCGGAATGCAACCGCTCAAGCTGGTCCAGATAAAGTTCCCGGAGGCCGTCAAGATTCGCAAAAGAATTTCATATGTAAGCACCTCAAGGATCGATTGGATTGAAAGTTCAATTTAAGATGCGAACGCGATCAGCTCTGTTGTAGAAAAAGCAGGTGGGAGCGCGCTCGATAAATCTGCACGATTCCGTTTCGCACGGCATAAAGCGTCAGATCGGCGATTGAATGCAAATCAAGCTTTCGCATCAGGTTGGTGCGGTGAGTCTCCGCAGTCTTAACGCTCAGGCTGAGAGCGGTGGCGATTTCCTTGGTGGTTTTGCCTTCAGCGACGAGTTGAATTACCTCCCGTTCTCGAGGCGTTAGAAGTTGTTGCTCGGAATTCTCACTCACTTCCTGGGGGCGGAGGTAACCATCAAGCATCATTTGCGCGACTTTGAAAGTAAAAAATGTCCGGCGGTTCTGCAGAGCTTCGACCGCAGCCACCAAGTCTCGGCCGGCATCGGACTTGAGCAAAAATCCGCGCGCACCGGCGGCCAGAACTTCTCGCACCGCTTGCTCCGAGTCATGGAGGGTGAGGATGAGAATTCGGGCGTCCGGCATCACGGCAAGGATCTGCCGGGCGGCGTCTAAGCCGTTCAGGTTGGGCATCCCGATATCGAGCAGCATGACATCTGGTCTGGATTGGAGGACGAGCTCAACGGCTTCCCGGCCATCCCTGGCCTCACAGCAAACCTCCCAGCCAGCGTGGCTTTCTAAAATCACACGAATTCCTTTCCTCGCAACTTCATGATCGTCCGCAATTAAGATCCGAAGCATACGCACTCCTCGACCTCTCAGCACGAAGCGTCATGGCGGGGTATTGTTTCCGGCAGACGTGCGCTGTGTTGAGATCGTTGCGCCTCCGCCCTGACCGGTTGCCCCAAAACGGTTTACGATGCGATCTCTGTCGTCCGCCAAGGGCGCAGGTTTCAGGTGTTTCCAGTAGCGGAAAAGTGCTCGAGGTTTTTCCGCAGACCCTCAAGATGGCATCTAACCACGCGATGGAGGAGGGACTCTATGCGCTCAGCCGCTCCCTGGAGCGTCGCCTCAATTCTTTCAACTTTGTTCATTGCCGCTGCTCTGGTCATCAGCCTCTCGGCGCAAAGCTCGGGTCAAACTGCGGCGCCAAGCACTCCGACTGCGCAGGCTCCGCCGGATACCTCAGCGACTGGTGCGTCCCAGGGCGCGGCCCCCGATCAGCAGCCACCCGCGCAAGAGCCGAGCGGCAACGACCACAGGTTGGAGGTGAGGCCCTGATCCCGATAAGGCCTTTGTCCGAAGTTCACCACGAAGATCTGATCGTCGGGATTGCTGGCGCGGACCAGATTCAGAACCGCCTGATTTATTTGCCCACGCTTGTCGCGCATGGAACCTGAGTTATCGACCACGATGCCCATCTCCACCGGAACATCTTCCCCGGCGCAACGATGTAATCGTCAGCGGCATGCCTGCTTCCAACACGGTGAACGCGCCTCGATCCAATCCCGTCACTGACTGGGCTGATCGTCAACCACGGTGGCGTGAAGCACAACTTCCTCGATCTGCTTCTTGAATACGAACGTGCCCTGCACCTACTGCGAGTTGCGCTTCATCAGGTGTCGGCAAAAAAGAGCACGGCGCTATACGACGCAATTGTCGTATCGGCCGTTCGCCTGGAAAATAACTCGCGGCTCAACAAGAAAGTCCCGCTGGTGATTACGGATGGCCAAGACTACATGAGCCAGGAAACGTTGCAAGAGGCGTCGCGCCGGCTGCACAGGCGAATGGACCGACCCTTTATGCCATCGGACTGATCGGAAGCGGGTTGCAGGGCTCAGGGCGGAACACGCTCGAGCAACTGGCGGTGGGAACGGGTGGGGTGGCTTACTTCCCGACTCCCTCGATCAAGCGGATAGCACTACGCGAACCGTGGCTCGCGACATTCGGAGCCAATACATCATCGCGTACAAACTGCACAACCAGGGCAAGCCGGACTACCCAACCTTGCACGTCGAGGCGCACGCCCCAGCTATGGCCAACTTACGGTTCGCACCCGGAGCGGATACTATGAACCGGGCCGACTCACTAATCTAAGGCTGGATCAGTAGGCGTCCCCGGATAAGATAATCGATACCTACGCGACCGTGGTTTCAGGCGTGCCTTGAACCAGGGTCGGCATCTGGATCTGGATAATGTTGTTCTTGATGGCATAGACCACCAGATCCCGAATCGAATGCAGGCTCAGTTTTCGCATGATGTTGCTGCGATGAGTTTCCACCGTCTTGGGGCTCAGGTTCAGCAGGGACGCGACTTCCTTGGAGCTCTTTCCTTCGGCGAGGAGCTGTGTGATCTCGCGCTCGCGCACCGTCAGCGTAGGTAAATTCGGCGCCTCGTTTCTAGCCACCACGTGTCCCTTATCGAGGAATCCGGCCAAGACCAGGTCGTTCACGCGAGGGGTAAAGAACATGCGCTTGCTCTGCAAAGCTTCCACGGCGGAAACCAGGTCGCGCGCCGCGTCAGACTTGAGCACGAAACCGCGAGCGCCTGCATCGAGAGCCTCGCGAATGACCTGATCGGAATCCGTGATGGTGAGGACGATCACTTTGAACTGTGGATCATGCTGCATGAGCTGGCGCGTGGCGTCCAACCCGTTGAGGCTCGGCATGCCGATGTCCACGATGACGACATCGGGGTTCAGGCGTTTGGCCATTTCAACCGCTTCGCGGCCATCCGAGGCTTCTCCACAAACTTCCCATCCCTCATGTTTCTGGAGAAGGGCACATAACCCTCGACGGACAATTTCATGATCATCGGCTAGCAGAATTCGCAGTCTCATGGCAGATCTTCCTCCACGTAACGTCTTACAGTCAGAGTTCCATTATCAGCTCGTAGCCTGGGGGCTTCGAGCCAGAGCGGTGAAAACTCGATGCTGACTCACTGATTCAACGGCTTCCAACAAATCCCGGGCGGCATTTGACTTTACAACATACCCCCGGGCGCCAGCGTCCAGCGCCTCGCGCATCATCTGCGGAGAGTCATGCTGCGTGACGAACAAAACCTCGGGGCCGGCATTTTTACGCTTCTGCTGAATCAGGCGACATGCTTCAAGACCGTTCATTCGAGGCATAGTGACGTCGAGAACGACGACGTCCGGCTGCAAACTATCAACCTTTTCCACCGCTTCCAGCCCATCCGACGCCTCACCGATCACTTCCCAATCGCCACGGCCTTGCAGAAGAGTCCTCAATCCTTGTCTTACAACAGGGTGATCGTCCACCAACAGGATGCGGACCGCCATAATCTTTTCGACTCTCTGATGCGGCACCAAGCGACCTTCGTCAGGGCTCCACAGACCGACTAATATTTTATTTTGCTTTGCCGCCGCAGAGTCTACAACGTTTCCGGGGGAGGCTCTCCGCAGGACACTTTGAAACTAGCATGGTGATAAGCGGAACCGAATACAGGGAATCCTGTATTCCAGGACTCGCTTTCTAACTGGCCGCCGGAAAATAAGTCCTGGAATGCAAGAGTGCGTCCACCGCCTCGACAATGGAGCCGACATCTGATTTTGCGCACGCACCGCGGATTCCGGCTTTGCGAGCCTCATCGGTTAACTGCTTGGATAGATGAATGGTGACCATCAGGATGGGAATTTCGGGAAATAGCTCCGAGATCTGCCGGGCGACATCAAGACCGTTTAAATCCGGCATCTGAAAGTCAAGCAAAATCATGTCGGGTGGATTTTTCTTCACCCTTTGCAAGGCTTCTCCACCGGTCCGCGCTTCATCGCAAACCTCCCACGTACTCTGCTGCTCAAGGAGAGCGCGGAGATAATTGCGTACCGCCGGGTTGTCGTCTACCACCAGGATGCGTACCAAGCAGGTCGTCCCTCCGCGTAGAACTTAGTTTGAATTTGATCGTTTCCAGGATCGAGCATCCAATGGCTCCCCATCTTGGTACGTATTCGCCGGGAAAGGAAATACGGCGAACTCCCTACAGTAGGTGCGTTACCAGATACCCTTATCACTTCAGTCCGCTTCATTTCGAGCGCCGCAGCGGCAGCCAACCCGGGCAACAAGCTCAGGCGAAGCGTGCTTTGCAACTCTCCCTTGAGAAGCATCCTCTTCCACTCTGATGCATAAAGGCCAGCAGCCTGCGGGAAGATCGGGTTTTGAAATGCCCAGTTCATTGCCGAACCGCGCGGCATCAGTCGCGAGCGAAGCTAGCGGAAGATCTTCGCCGCGATATAACTTGACATATCCGGACAGCGTTACTTAATAGGTGGCCAGCCCATCCCAAAGGCCCGCCGATTCGGCTAGTGACTTGAGATAGGCATAGTCGATCAACTTCAAATCCACCAGGCGGGCGTTGTCGGCTACGTCGCACAACCGCAAATAGAAGTGTCGATACATGCGTTGCAGGGTGGTGAGGATCAAGCGATCTTCCGGCGCCGGCACGCGGAAAATCCGTCCGCCGAATTTGGCAGTTTGGGATCGGGGGACCAGAGAATTGGTGATCGCAACCTGCTCGCCCGTCTGGCCCAATCGCGATACGTGCACTTCGACTAATTCCGGCAGACCCGGCACGACCAAATTCCTTTGTTGGCCAGTCCATCGCCCCAGCTTCGCTCATCCATGCCGGCTTTGAATCGATCTTCCATGACCGCGGCAACGTCGGAGCCCTGCGCATTCGAGTAAAGATCAAGATCATTTCCCGGGTCGGGCCAGCGATCGAGAAACTTGATCACCATCAGGTCGCCGACTCCCAGGCGCGCATCGCAAATAGGAAACAAAAAAGATAGTGCATGATCGAGGCACGCCTGCTCTTTTACCAATGCGTGCTCAACCCAATCGGCGCGATCGTTTTTCTCGGCCACCATCACTTGATGCAATGCGGGAAATGTTCGCGCCATCGCGTGATGGGAATTTGCCAGATTCCAGAGTTCCCCAAAATCTTCACGACTAAGGGCGGAGACAATTTCAGCGATGTCTTCATCAGTGCCTGTGCCGGCGACTGAGCCACCCTTGTGATCGCCGCCCAGCAGCAGACGAGAGAGAAGCGCGAGATACTTCGTAGAGTTTTTCGCACCATTCATAAACTGGCCTCGCCTCTCTTGCCGGTTGCGGGAAGGATTTCGACGGTCCGTACTTGGATGAAAAACCGTCTGCAATGTTGTGAGCCAGAGCTCTCCTCAGTGCGGAGTGGGCTGGTCAGAGCCAGCATTTCCGTCATTGCCGCAATCCGTTGCCGTGCGCCGCTCGATTGGCGGTGCCTTGCTTGTAATCGTTCCAAGTCTCAATCAAAAAAACCGGCAACGGCTTGGCCGCATCGTAGTCTCGTTGATAAAAATTCCAAGTCTCATCCCGCGTTTTGCCACAAGCGCTTTGCATATGGCGGTTCAGTCCCCACATGGCGGCGGAGTCGTCAAACCGGGCCACGCTCCTCCTACCGCAAACTTGTCGGGATGTTCGTTCTGCACGGTCTTATAGAGGTTCTCGAAGTAAACCTCGCCCCAGTTGCTGCCGTCAGCGGCCCATCCGCCGGGGCCTGGCTGCACCCACGCATAGGAACCCGCGAAATCGTCGGCGAACTGCGGCTGGTCTTTATCGATCAGTAGAGGAGAACTTTCCCCGCCACTGCAGTGCTCACGAACACGGTGCCGATCGACGTGACCGCTCGTCGGGAAAATAAGAATCATCGGCCGGCCCTGGTAAGTGAGCTACGAATTCCGATACTTTGGATACTGTGGCAATGCTGCACTCGCGACGTTCTCGATTCACTATCAGCTTTTGGCGAAAGACGTACCGAGATTCGGCGCGGGCGTAGACTGCCTCCTGTGCCCCGTTTTCGGGAAGAGAAAATCTCGCATTTTCATCTTGGCCTTGTGCAGTTGTGACTTCGAGTTTCCGATGGAGCATTGTAGCTGTTGTGCGATTTCGTAGTGCTGAAATCCCTGCACTTCGTGAAGGTCAAAAATTTGCCGGCAACCTTCCGGAAGTTTCTCAATGGCGCGCCGCAAAGCGATCCTGTCGATTGCTCCGGAGAGGTTGAGGTCAGCGGTGCCCACATCGCGCTTGAGGGATGGGGATTCAGCCGACACCGGCTCATCCAGACAAAGCAACGGTGGCTCCTTGCGGCGCCGAAGCTTCATCAGCACCGTGTTCACGGCAATTCTGTAAAGCCAGGTGGAGAAAGCGGACTCGCCACGGAACGAGCGGATATTGCGAAATACCTGCAGAAAAACTTCCTGCGTCAGATCTTCGGCGTCGTCCACATCTTTCGTCATTTGCAAGCAGACGGAGTACACCCGCTTCTTGTGCAACTGGAAAAGTGTCGCGAAGGCCTTTTGATCGCCGTCCTGAGCCCGCTGCACGAGGGTACGTTCGGATCCATCGCGCTGGGTTTCAGTTCTCGCTGAGATTAGGTCGGTTGCTGTCGCGGAAATCACGTAAGTGGCCACTGTTAGTCTCCTTCGATGAACTGCGCTGGATTCCAGAACACCGGGAACGATCAGCGTCGAAACAAAGACTAATGGAGGCGTGCCGCGTGTCCCATCAGGGCGCTCCTGTAATTGAGGGCGAGATTTGCTGTACCGAGAAAATGAATGGTTTGTGTACTTTAGAGAAACTTTTTTGCTATCTGCGTGTTTTTGCGCGACTCCAAAAAAAGGCCACGAGCACGAGCTCGAGTTCGCCACCGTCGGACATCGGGGCCCGTCATGTCTTTCTCATCGAACTGGAACCCTGATTTTTTTGCTTGCTGTACTGCTGCCTTCGCTTCTTCAAACTTCTTGCAAATAAGGGTGATATCCTTGGGTAACTTGGCTTCCCATTCAACGCGGGAGAACCCAAGCAAACCTCTCCAGTCAACTAGAAGTTTGCCTTTAAGCGGAAAGAGGAGAGCGCTAACCTGGGCTCTCCTCTTTGTGCCTATGAAGGTAATCTACTAACGCAGTAAGGTTGATAACAACTTCAAAGCTTTCCTAGAGTCGGCCAGCCAGAAGCAGTACAAGTAAAACGACTACAACAAACCCGAGTCCGCCGCTGGGATAATAGCCCCACCCCCTGCTATAGGGCCAAGCGGGCAGTGCACCGATCAACAAGAGTACCAGCACGACAACAAGAATCGTTGACATTCACAACCTCCTATTAAAGTTTTGACCAATCATTCCGTTTCACTCGCGCGAGCAGTAGCAGGCTGGCGCTGAGCCCATGATGTACTCGTCTGTTTCACACTATCCTCGTGCTAAGGATCCTCTTCACCCTCGAAGCGGGCACCTATGAAGTTTCTACCCGGATGAAACATACTCTGAGAGAAGCCCTGCTCCATCCGGGTCAAGCTGTACTCCAGCGTGAATGCAACACCTATAGTTGCCAGGCGCGCGATCGTAGCTGAAAGGGCGCTCTTGCTCTTAACGACTGGCGGACTCGTCATTCTTGGGCGTTGTTTTCAACTCACCGTGGTCCGCGGCTTGGCCGGCATATTTCCTTACCGCTGCCTCGAACGCCCCGCTCCCAGCTGGGGGCCGAACTTTACCCGTCAAAATAACTTCGGACGGTAGAAATTTTCCGTAAAGGAGCCGGGTTTCGTCTCTGTCCTCGGTGACGGCGGACCCGGATAGGTCAATGCCCGCGAAAACTCCCCGCGCTCGGGAGTAGGTCAGCATTTCTGCCTTCATTTTCCAGTCTGTATCGGCGCCAGCGTCGCGTCCAACCGGGCCAGCAGCTGCCGAGGCTTCACCACCGATCTTGAACTTGCTGGAGAGCAAATGTTCCATTCCCTGCTGATTCATCACCACCAATACCAAGTCGACGGCCTGACCGCCGAGCTGCAATCCCCAGCTTCCGCCGGTGATCGTGATTGGTGCGGGGGCGCTCCAGTGACCGTTTTCCAATCGACAGACGGCAACACCCTTGCCGTGGCTGCCTCCGAAGCCAACTGCAATTTTCACCATCGAAGGAACCACCGCAATGCACTTTGCATCCTTCATTACCTTGTCGGGAATCGCTTTATCCGGTGTTCCCATAATCTCGTCGAGAACATGGGCTGACGCATCGATTCGTCTTTGAATACTCGACTCGTCCGTTTCGTTGTCATCCTTTTGCGACCACCCCGTTCCGAGGAGAAGCAGAAAACTGGCACCGAGCGCCAGGGCGAATCTCGGCAAAGTAGATATTCTTTTCATAGGCAGCACCTCTTCCGTGCTCGAAGCGAGCAACTGTTTTGAATTTCGTACGACCTCAACCGTAGCTGTCGACCAAGGCTTCTTCTATCCGGTTAGCGCTGTAAAGTGAAGGCAGCGCTATACCGAGAGGGCGGCGGGATTGCCCGAAGGGATACAGTGGGATGACGTATTGAAAACGGCGACATCCAGGGATTACCGTATGACGATGCCAGCTGTTGGCTTTAAGAAAAGCGATGGACTCAAGCAGCTTCGCTTGCTGCCGCCGAAGTTTCGCGGGACGTCGCGACATCCTGAGCACCCGTGGTCTGCAGGACCTCCCGGGCGCAGTTGGCCTGCTCCGATGTTTCGCAATGAACCCCAACCAGGATTCCACCTTTCAGCATTTGTCCTTCATATTTCTTGGTTTGATACTCAGGAATTCCGAGGCCTACATGAGATCCACCGAAGCCGCCCAGGGCGCCACCGGTGCCGACTCCGGCCAGCAAGGGGAGAGCGGCAATCACCGGCCCTATTCCTGGTATGGCAAGGGCACCTACGCCCACCATCCAGCCTAACGCCCCTCCAACTGCAGCCCTGATCCAACACCCACCGCCGCGCCCTGTGGCGCCTTCGTAGAAGCGCTCGGTGACCAATTCGCCGGTGCGAACACTTCCCGGCAGTAACACAGAAATATTGGAGATCGTGAACCCAGCACCTTTCAAGGCGTTCCCTGCCGATTCCACTTTAGTCTCACTCAAGTAAATTCCGAATCCTGATCTATTATTGCCATCGCATCCCATCCCTCCCCACGATCGATCGATTACCGCCGGGCCGAGAATTTAGCCCAAGTCGTCATCGTAAAGAACTTGGGTTAGACCGGCCCACCTGAGGGACTCGAGCCATCCGGAAAAGTCCGCAGAGGACACGGAGCCAACGTGTAGTAGGAATTATGGAGAAACAAGGAGAGCGAATCGAATGTGGGCGGCCGGTCATTGTGAAGCGCATACATCCAGCACTGGAGGCGAGTCTCGCAGTCCAGACACGCAAGGAATTGTGATCTCAACCAGCGTTCCCGGCTGGGCGTCGATCAATCGCAATTCCCCACCGAGCTCTCTGGCGCGCTGCTTCATACCCCCGAGGCCAACGCCGATGCTTTCCGGTCGCAGTTCGGCAATCCTTTTGTCGACTCCTCTGCCATCATCTCTTACCGCGACCGATATCCTTCCGTTGTTGTGACTCAGATTGATCCACACCTTCTGTGCTTCGGAATGGCGGAAGACATTGGTTAGGGCTTCCTGAATGATCCGGAAGACAGCAGTCTCTAATTCCGTCGAGAGTCTTGGAAACTCGCGAGGCTGAACATCCAGAGAGGTTTCGAGGCCGCTGCGTTTGGCGAGCCCGTCCACATACCAGGACAAAGCTGAGAGCAGGCCGACCTCGTCCAGTAATGGTGGATGCAGAAGGTGAGACATAGTGCGGACTTGCTGAATCGCGCGATCGATAATGCTGCTCGCCTGCGTCCACGATTCGTCGTTGGGCTTCTCCGTTTTCTGCAGAAGTATTTTGTCCAACACCATCTTCGCGACGGCTAATTCCTGCCCCAAGCCATCGTGCAGGTCGCGCGCAATCCGCCTCCGCTCCTGGTCCTGCAGAGTCATGAGGCGGACGGAAAGGCGCTGCAGTTCATTCGTCCTGCGGTCCACCATCTTTTCCAGTTCAGTGGCGCTGTCACGAATCGATTGCTCCAGCAACTTACTATCGTGGATGTCGGAACAGGTCCCATACCATTTAACAATGCCTCCCTTCGCATCTCGAATGGGAACTGCCCGGGCGCGGAACCAGCGGTAAACACCGTCTTTTGAGCGCAACCGGTACTCTGATTCAAAACTGCTGCCGGACTCGATGGACTCCGCCCAGTCAGCCTTGATCCGAGAAACGTCGTCGGTATGAACATGGTCGATCCAGTTGATACTTTGTCCGAGTCCTGCAGGGGTACCGGTGTAATCGTGGAAGCGCTCGCTCACGTACTCGTAACGCCCATCCTGTTGGCTGCTGAAAATAACATCCGGAGCCGTACTCACAATTGCATCCAGCTCTTGATTCTTGCCGACCAACTCGCTGTTTAGATGCAGCAACAATTCAGCTTTCCGGGCCAATTCCTCCGTGCGTTCCAGCACGCGTTGCTCGAGCTCTCGATTCAGCGTTTCGAGCTGCCGTGTCTTGCGGTGCAGGTCGGCAAATACTCTGACTTTGGCACGAAGGAGTTCTGGAACCACAGGAACCGAAATGTAATCTACCGCGCCATGTTCGTATCCCTTCAGCTGATCCAGATCCGTGAGATGCACCGCCGAGACAAAGATGATCGCGGTCCTCTGAAAGCGCGGGTGCTGGCGAATCATGGCAGCCAGTTGGAAACCATCGAGCTCTGGCATGCTCACGTCCATTAGCACAACGGCCACTTCGGTCTTGAGCAGCAGCTCAAGCGCCTCCTTCGCCGAGTTGGCCTTAATCAAGTTTTCCCCGAGACCGTCGAGCATGACCTCATAGCTGAGCAGCTTGCCTGGCTGGTCATCCACCATGAGGATATTGACTCTTTCGTCTTTGCTCATTCGATCTCCGCCTTAAATCAGGACCCCATCATGTTACAAGATTGCGGTTACCGGTGAAGCCACATTCGCAGCGATGAAAGCAGTTGTTCGGTATTGACGGGCTTGGCCAGATACTCCGAAGCTCCTGCCTCAAGACACTTCTCGCGGTCCCCTTTCATGGCTTTCGCGGTAAGAGCAATGATGGGCAAGCGCCGGAACGAAGCGTTTTGCCGGATCACCTGCATCGTCTCGTAACCATCCATCTCGGGCATCATGATATCCATAAGCACGATCGCGATGTCCGCAGTCGATTCGAGCTTGGCAATCGCTTCCCTGCCCGTCCCCGCCGTGATCACGGTCATGCCCCGACGCTCGATGACGCTGCTGAGCGCGAAGATGTTGCGCACGTCATCGTCGACAACCAGTACTTTCTTCCCGACCAAGGCATCATCGGAATGATGAAGGCGGTCGAGCAGTCTCTGTTTCTCGATTGGCAAATCGGACACCACGCGATGCAGGAACAATGCAGTTTCGTCGAGCAGCCGCTCCGGCGATTCCACTCCTTTTACGACGACGCTGCGCGCCAGGGAATGCAAGCGAGCGTCCTCTTCCGGAGATAGTTCCTTGCCGGTGAAAACCACAACCGGAAGATCGGCCAGAGCGGGAGTGTCGGCGAAAACCTCCAGCACTTCGAATCCCGAGATATCGGGCAGACGAAGATCGAGAACCACGCAATCGAAAGTTACCTGGTTCACGGCTCGAATTGCATCGGCACCCGTGGAAACAACGGAGACATCAATGTCGTCATAATCGAGAAGCGCTTTGATGCTGAGTTGTTCGCCTGGATTATCCTCCACCACCAGCAATCGCTTGCGGCGCGGCATCGCATATTCTTTCATACGAGACAACGCCGTTTCCAGACCTTCCGGGGTGGTTGGTTTGGTTACAAATGCAAACGCGCCTCGCGCCAAACCGTGATGCCGATCCTCGTCCAACGTCAGCATCTGCACGGGAATATGCCGTGTGGCTGGATCCTGCTTCAAATGATTCAGGACCGTCCAGCCCAGCATGTCGGGTAGAAAAACATCTAACGACACCGCTGTCGGATGATATTCCTGAGCCAGGGCGAGGGCCTCGGCACCACGCGTAGCCACCAGTACTTTGAAACCTTTATCGCGAGAGAGATCGCACAAAACTCGCGCGTAGTGCGTGTCATCCTCGATAATCAGCAAGACCGCATCATCGGGTTGGAGATTGTCCCGATCATCCTCGATCTTCTCAACCACGTGCTCGGCGATTGCGGCCACGGCCATTTGCACCGGCGAGATTGCGGATGAGACCCGCGCTTCCACCGTAGCAGCGTTCGACGTCGATGGTCCCACGTAAGTTTGCGGCAGGTAGAGCGTGAAGGTGCTTCCACGGCCGGGAGCGCTACGCAATTGAATTTCTCCACCCAGCAGACTGGCGAGTTCGCGGCTGATCGCCAGACCGAGACCGGTTCCGCCGTATTTGCGGCTGGTGCCGGCGTCCGCCTGCTGGAACGCCTCAAAGATGATGCGCTGTTTCTCGAACGGAATGCCGATTCCGGTATCTGCCACTTCGAAAGCCACGACCGATGCGGCTTTCCCGAGAATCGGATGATCTTCGCTCCACCCGCTCCTGGCCGAGGACACCGTGAGGCGCACCCCTCCGACTTCGGTAAACTTAAAGGCATTCGACAACAAATTCTTCAACACCTGTTGCAGACGCTTGGAGTCGGTGACCACACTTCGCGTGAGATGCGGATCGGTTTGGACCTCGAAGCTGAGACGCCGGTTTTCCGCTTCGTGACGGAACGGGCGTCCCACTGCGTCCAGCATGCTGGCGAAGAACACCTCTTCCGCCTCCACCGAAACCGTTCCAGATTCGATCTTGGACAAATCGAGGATGTCGGTGATCAGGTTCAGCAAGTCGGTGCCTGCGCCGTGGATTGTGCGGGCAAACTCCACTTGTTTCGGAGTGAGATTCGCGTCGGGATTGTCGCTGAGCTGCTGACCCAGAACCAGAATGCTGTTGAGGGGGGTGCGCAACTCGTGGGACATGTTGGCCAAGAATTCTGACTTGTATTTCGAAGTCAGCGCCAATTCTTTTGCTTTGTCTTCGAGCGCGCGGCGAGCTTGCTCGATTTCCTGATTCTTGCGTTCGACTTCAACATTCTGCTCGGCGAGTTGCTGCGCTTTTTGCGCGAGCTGCTCGTTGGTCTGCTGCAGCTCTTTTTGCTGCATCTGGAGTTCGGTGGCCAACTGTTGCGACTGTTTGAGCAGGCCTTCGGTCTGCATCGTGGCTTCAATGCTGTTCAGCACGATGCCGATGCTGGCCGTCAATTGCTCAAGAAATGCAAGATGAGAGGTGGTGAAGTTGCTCAGTGAGGCGAGCTCGATCACTGCCTTTACGCGGTCTTCGAACAGGACAGGAAGCACGATAACGTTTCGCGGGACCGCCTCGAACAAGCCGGAGCGGATAGAAATGGTATGGGGGGGAAGTTCAGCGATGAGCATTCGGCGTTTTTCCGCGGCGCACTGCCCTACCAATCCTTCGCCGATCTTGAGCCGCCGCAGATGTCCGTCCTCGCCGTCCCCGGCGAAGGCCGAGAGCAGCACCATCTCCGCCGACTCCTCTCCTCCCATCTGGTAGATCACACCCTGTTGGGCGCTGACCAGAGGCGCGAGTTCGGAGAGCAGCATGCGTCCTACGGTCGCCAGATCGCGTTGCCCCTGCAACATTCCCGTAAAGCGGGCCAGATTCGTCTTGAGCCAGTCCTGTTCCGTGTTGCGATCGGTGGTGAGTCGGAGGTTGTCAATCATGGTATTGATGTTGTCTTTCAACTCCGCCACTTCACCGCTGGCCTCCACTTGAATGGAACGAGTGAGATCGCCTTTAGTTACGGCCGTTGCAACCTCTGCGATCGCTCGCACCTGGTTGGTTAGATTGTCAGCAAGCAAGTTCACGTTACCGGTGAGATCTTTCCACGTACCGGCCGCGCCAGGCACATTCGCCTGGCCGCCAAGACGGCCTTCGACACCGACTTCGCGGGCCACGGTCGTGACCTGGTCGGCAAACGTGGCCAGCGTATCGGTCATGTTATTGATGGTTTCCGCCAGCGCCGCGACTTCACCTTTCGCATTGACTGTCAGCTTTTGGGTGAGTTCGCCATTGGCTACGGCGGTGACCACTTTGACGATGCCGCGAACTTGTTCCGTAAGGTTGGCGGCCATCACGTTCACGTTGTCCGTAAGATCCTTCCAGGTTCCGGCGACACCCGGCACTTGCGCCTGGCCGCCCAGCTTGCCTTCCGTACCCACTTCGCGGGCTACGCGTGTTACTTCGGCGGCGAAAGCGTTGAGTTGATCCACCATCGTGTTGATCGTGTTCTTGAGCTCGAGAATTTCGCCTTTCACGTCGACCGTGATTTTGCGCGACAGGTCGCCGCGAGCCACGGCGGTGGTCACCTCGGCGATGTTACGCACCTGACCGGTAAGATTGCCGGCCATTGCGTTCACGGAATCGGTGAGATCTTTCCAAGTGCCGGCCACGCCAGATACGTTCGCCTGTCCTCCCAGACGGCCTTCGCTGCCGACTTCGCGCGCCACGCGCGTCACTTCAGCAGCGAACGAACGCAACTGCTCGACCATCGTGTTCAGCGTCTCTTTCAGCTGCAAGATTTCGCCGCGCACATCTACGGTAATTTTCTTGGAAAGATCGCCATTCGCAATCGCGGTCGCAACTTCCGCGATGTTACGCACCTGGCCAGTAAGGTTGCTGGCCATGAAGTTCACATTGTCGGTGAGATCTTTCCAGGTGCCGGCGACACCAGGCACCTGGGCCTGTCCACCCAGTTTTCCGTCAGTGCCGACTTCTCGCGCCACGCGCGTCACTTCGCCAGCGAACGCGTTGAGTTGATCCACCATTGTGTTGATGGTGTTCTTGAGTTCGAGAATTTCGCCCTTCACGTCGACCGTGATCTTTCGCGACAGGTCGCCGCGGGCTACTGCGGTAGTAACTTCGGCGATGTTGCGCACCTGGCCGGTAAGATTACCGGCCATTGAGTTGACCGAGTCCGTAAGGTCCTTCCAGGTACCGGCGACGCCTGGAACGTTCGCTTGTCCGCCAAGTCGGCCTTCGGTGCCTACTTCGCGCGCCACACGCGTTACTTCACCAGCGAAGGCGTTGAGCTGATCTACCGTTGTGTTGATCGTCTCTTTCAGCAGAAGAATCTCGCCGCTCACGTTCACCGTGATTTTCTTCGAGAGGTCGCCGCTGGCGATCGCCGTGGACACCTCGGCGATGTTACGAACCTGGCCCGTCAAATTGCTCGCCATCGAGTTGACGGAGTCGGTAAGGTCCTTCCAGGTGCCACCCACTCCGGGCACCTGCGCCTGTCCGCCGAGTTTTCCGTCGGTGCCAACCTCACGGGCTACGCGGGTCACTTCCGACGCAAACGAGCGTAGCTGATCGACCATCGTATTCAGCGTGTCTTTGAGCTCAAGAATTTCGCCTTTCACGTCGACCGTTATCTTGCGAGACAAATCACCACGGGCCACGGCGGTTGCCACCTCCGCAATATTTCGTACTTGGCCGGTGAGGTTACTGGCCATGAAGTTGACGTTATCCGTGAGATCTTTCCACGTGCCTGCGACGCCCGGTACCTGGGCCTGTCCGCCGAGCTTGCCCTCGGTACCCACTTCCCGGGCCACGCGCGTCACTTCTCCGGCGAATGCGTTGAGCTGGTCGACCATCGTGTTGATGGTGTTCTTGAGTTCGAGAATTTCACCCTTCACGTCAACCGTAATTTTGCGCGACAAATCACCGCGGGCCACTGCCGTTGTGACTTCGGCGATGTTGCGCACCTGACCGGTTAAGTTTCCGCCCATCGAATTCACAGAGTCGGTAAGATCTTTCCAGGTGCCGGCGACACCGGGCACGTTGGCTTGCCCTCCGAGTCGCCCTTCGGTGCCGACTTCGCGCGCCACGCGCGTCACTTCGCCGGCGAAGCGATTGAGCTGATCGACCATGGTGTTCAGCGTTTCTTTGAGCTGCAGGATTTCGCCGCGGACATCCACCGTAATTTTGCGGGATAGATCGCCGTTGGCAATGGCCGTCGCCACCTCGGCAATGTTTCGCACCTGGCCGGTGAGGTTGCTGGCCATGAAGTTGACGTTGTCGGTGAGATCTTTCCAGGTGCCGCCGACACCCGGCACCTGCGCCTGTCCGCCAAGCTTGCCCTCGGTACCTACTTCGCGGGCCACGCGTGTCACTTCACCGGCGAAGGCATTCAGCTGATCGACCATGGTGTTGATGGTGTCTTTGAGCTCGAGAATTTCCCCCTTCACGTCGACGGTAATTTTGCGGGACAAATCGCCACGGGCGACGGCTGTGGTCACCTCGGCGATGTTTCGAACCTGCGCTGTTAAGTTGCCGGCCATGGCGTTGACGGAATCCGTAAGATCTTTCCACGTGCCGGCGACGCCCACCACTACGGCCTGCCCGCCCAGCTTTCCATCGGTGCCTACTTCGCGCGCAACGCGCGTAACCTCGGATGCGAATGACCGGAGCTGATCCACCATGGTGTTGATGGCTTCTTTAAGCTGGAGAATCTCGCCGCGAACATCCACCGTAATTTTGCGGGACAGATCTCCGCTGGCTACCGCCGTGGCGACTTCGGCGATGTTTCGAACCTGACCCGTAAGATTGCTGGCCATCGAGTTGACTGAGTCGGTGAGATCCTTCCACGTGCCGGCCACCCCGGGAACCTGCGCCTGTCCGCCGAGCTTGCCGTCTGTACCCACTTCGCGGGCCACGCGCGTCACTTCTGCAGTGAATACGCCGAGTTGTTGAATCATCGTGTTGACAATGCTGGCGGACCGCAGGAACTCGCCTTCCAGCGGACGGCCATCCACGTCCAGCCTTACGGTTTGTGTCAGATTTCCCTGGGCCACAGCGGCAATCGCGCGGGTCACTTCTGCGGTGGGTCGCAGGAGATCCTCGACCAAGGTGTTGACCGATACTTCCATATCGCCCCATGCTCCACGGGACTCATGGAAGCGAGTGCGCTCGCGAGTTCTCCCCTCTTTACCGACAACCTGTCCTACGCGTTTCAATTCATGCGCCATTTGTTGATTCGCGGCAACAATGGAGTTGAAGGTGTCCGCAATCTTCCCCGGCAGGCCGGTCCACGAGCCTGGCAGACGGACGGAGAAATCGCCGTCCCGCATAGTTTGCAGGCCGGCCAAAAGGACGCTTAGATCTCCAGATGCTGGCTGGGGGAGGGTGGCGGTATTCCCGTTGTGCTTGCTGTTCACCCCATCTTCGAGGGCGCTACTGGCAACGGCCGTGGCTGCGTCGCGGGTGTTTCTTTTCATACAATGTGCACTCCAGAAGTTTTATCGATGTTGCTGCCGGCAAGATTGCCCGCCAAATGAGGGCGACGTAAGACATGTTTTCGTTGGCAAGGCTGGGGGAAGTACCTTCCAGCATTGATTCCTATCACGGCAAACTGTAATGTGACTCTAGGGTTTTTCCTGTAGGTTCTTAGGGCGGGCCGCAGAGAGGGGTTGTTCAAGTTGCACAGGATTCTGACTCGACAGGATTTGCCAATCAATTCCACTCCGCTTTTCTGTCCTAAGCTACAGGGATTTCTGTATGTCAGATAGACCTTCCGATGATTACGATTGGTGGCGAATGGGAGAACATACTCTCGAGGGGACGCAACCGGAAATAGACCGGGGATTTACCGGTTTTTTTCGATCGCTTCGAAGTGATCGGGGGACTATCTTTCTTGCGCGGTACTGCAGCAGGGCCCTTTCAGATTCCAGGCAGGAGGGTCGAACATGCGGCTCTTGAGTGTGCGTCTCATTCTTTCTCTTATTATCGGTATCACTCTGGTATCTCTGGCTTTTTCCTACTATGAGGTGTTACGAGAGAAACGCGTGCTTCGGAGTCAATTGGAACGGAGCTCGGAAGAACTAGGCGAGAGCTTTGCCCTCAATGTAGAGAAATCCTGGGATTCCGCACGAACCTTACAGCGAACCGTGCAGCGATTCGGAAACCGCGAACACCTGCTTGGGGTTGCGGTCTACGATTTGCACGGCAAGTTGGTTGCGATCACCCCCGAACTGCAGCCGATACTGGGAGCAGTTCCCGGTGACATGACTCGCGCTATCAAGGAGAATCGCTCGCAGAGCTCTTTTGGTCGTCTCGACAAATACCGTGTCCATATTTTTGCGTTGCCCCTCCACAGGGACGACGAGGTGACAGGCGGCCTGGCCGTGGTGCACGATGTGGATTACATCCATGCGCAAAACCTGCGCACCTGGCGCGAGGCGTTCTTCAGGATGCTCGTCCAGGTATTTCTCATCGTGTTCATCACCGTGCTCATCGTGCGCTGGAGCATCGCCGGACCGATCGCGCGGGCTGCGCAATGGATGCGGGCTCTTCGCATGGGCAGAATCTCATCCCGACAGCAAATGCCGGACCTGGATCTGTTCAAACCTCTGGCGTGGGAAGTGGTCACCCTTGCGGAAAGCCTCACTCAGGCCCGGAGCGCGGCGGAGAACGAAGCGCGATTGCGCGAGTCCGGAGAATCGATGTGGACGGCGGACCGGTTGGCGATTCAGATTCAGACACGCCTTGACGGGGGGAAATTAATCGTCGTGTCCAACCGCGAGCCCTACATTCACCGGCGGGATGGAAAGTCGCTGGAGGTGATGGTTCCGGCCAGCGGCTTGGTCACTGCTCTGGAACCGGTGCTTTATGCTTGCGACGGCACATGGATCGCGCACGGCAGCGGAGACGCCGACTCCGAAGTGGTGGACGCGCACGACCGGCTGCGGGTTCCGCCCGACGATCCGCGCTACACGCTTCGGCGAATGTGGCTGAGCAAGGAAGAGGAGGAGGGATATTACTACGGCTTCGCCAATGAGGGTTTGTGGCCGCTCTGCCACATCGCTCACACTCGGCCAATCTTTCGCGCACTCGACTGGCAGTTCTATCAGGAAGTAAACCGCAAGTTTGCGGCGGCGGTGATCGAGGAAATCGCGGACACGCATAAGCCTGTGATATTGGTGCAGGATTATCATTTTGCATTGCTGCCGCGATTGATCAAAGAAAAGCGCCCGGACGCGCGCGTGGCTATTTTCTGGCACATTCCGTGGCCCAACACTGAGGCTTTCGGCATCTGCCCATGGCAGCGGCAGCTCGTGGATGGACTACTGGGAGCAGATCTAATCGGATTTCACATTCAATCGCACTGCAATAATTTCTTGCAGACGGTGGATCGCGTGGTTGAATCGAGGGTCGACTGGGAACACTTTGCGGTTTTACGTCAGAACCACAGAACGATTGTGCGGCCGTTCCCCATCAGCGTCGACTTGACAGAGGATGAATCGCTCGAGACCGATCAGTATGGAATCAACTATCTCGAGCGTTCGGCTTTGATGCACAGCCTGGGTGTGGAAGCGGCGTTCGTGGGCATCGGTGTGGACCGTGTGGATTACACGAAGGGAATCCACGAGCGCTTTCGAGCGATCGAAAGATTCCTGGAGAAGTACCCTAAATACCATGGCCAATTTACTTTCATACAGATTGGCGCGCCCAGTCGCACTCACATCAAGCGTTACCACGATTTGCTGGCGGAATTAGAGGCCGAGGCGGAAAGAATTAACTGGCGGTTCCAGTCCGGCAAGTGGAAGCCTATCTTGTTTCTCAAGCGCCAACACAACCACAAGGAAATCGCAAGCTACTATCGCGCCGCCGATCTCTGCCTGGTGACATCCTTGCATGACGGCATGAACCTTGTCGCCAAGGAATTCCTCGCCGCGCGCCGCGACGAACGCGGCGTCCTCATCCTCAGCCAATTTACGGGTGCGGCTCGCGAGTTAAGGGATGCTTTGCTGGTCAATCCTTATGACATCGATCAGACTGCGGAAGCCATCCGGGCTGCGTTGGAGATGGAGCCGGAAGAGAGACAAATGCGAGTGCATCGCATGCGCAAGATCATTCGAGAGCACAACATCTATCGCTGGGCCGGGAACCTGGTGACGGAGCTATGTGAGCTCAGACTCGACGGCAGCGATCGAACTCAGGGAAAATCTCGCGGGGGTGTGACGGCAGCGTGACCTGCTCGATTAACAAATGGAGCGCGGCGGCGGATGCGAAGGCCAATCCTCAACTGGAATCTTTTCTAACGTTGGTTGAGCAGGCACCGCGATCGCTGCTCATGCTCGATTTCGACGGAACCCTCGCCCCTTTTCGGAAGGACCGCAAGCATGCTGTTCCTTATCCCGGGGTCGTCTCAACCTTGCAGAACATCCTGGGTACCGGAAAAACGCGAGTCGTCATCATTTCAGGCAGGGACGTATCGGAAACAGTTCCACTTCTGTCGATCAAGCCTCATCCCGAAGTTTGGGGCTTGCATGGATTGCAGCGTCTCAAAGCCGACGGTACCGTTGAACTTTGCGAATTGAACGACTCCACGGTAGAAGCCTTGGCCAGGGCAGAGGATTGGGTGCGCTCCCAGAACCTGCTGTACGCGGTTGAATTCAAGTCAGGAAGTCTTGCGGTGCACTGGCGCGGACTGCATGAGACTGAAGCTCAGGCAGTGCGTGAGCGGGTGATGGAGGGATGGACAGGGATCGCGCAACGATTCGGCCTGGACCTTATGAATTTCGACGGCGGCATCGAGATTCGCAGTCCGAAGGCCAACAAAGGAACCGCCGTGCACACCGTTCTGAGCGAGATGAATCCGGATGCGCCCGCTGCCTATTTGGGGGACGACGCGACCGACGAGGATGCATTCCGGGCGATCAATCATCGCGGGCTAAGCGTACTGGTGCGGCCGGAGTGGCGGCAGACCGCTGCACAGCTTTGGCTTAGACCGCCGGATGAACTGCTCGATCTGTTCGCCGGGTGGCTGGGTGCCTGTCAGCGAACACAATGACGATCGTGGCGCGTGATTCACTGAAGGCCATTCTCAGATCAGATTCTGCAGTGGAACCATGCTTCGGGACCGTGGGGCAGGATCTATGCGATCGTTTTTTGCGGTAACCCCGGACTCCGCCGCGATGGTAACCTCCACTTCCGCCCCGGGCTCGAGTCGAACCTTGTCGCCATTCTCATCGGTCAAGGTGTTTTCGATGCGAAGCTCTTGATACGGGTGATCGGCACCATGAACCGCGATCTGGGCTTTCTCGGGTTCTGTCGGAAACGCAGGCTTGATGATTTTTGGATTCGACCCCCGTTCCGCTGATCGGCTGTTTCAGCCCTTCCAGAGGCTTCCTCGCACCGCGGAATTCCCTGGAAACGGCGTTGGCCTGGCTACCGTGCAGAGAATGATCCGGCGCCACGGCGGCGAAATTTGGGCCGAGTCCGAAGTAGAAAAGGGTGCGACGCCCTCCTTCTGGCTTGCTCCTTTTCGTTCGCGATCGTCGGGCGCGCACCTGCACTTAAAGTAGCTACTGAACTCGCAAACTGAAAGTCAGCAGCCGAAGCCACTGCTCCACTCAGTAAGCCGTCAAACTCACCTGGTCCAGCCATACGTTGTAGGGTCCAGTTCGACTGATTCGTATAAGAAATTTCGACCGGAGTAGCCACGCCTTTCACCGTCAAAGTGTCGCAGCAGACCATGCCATTGGCCTGATGAAGGTTTCAACTGAGATGGTTCCATATATTTGGCAGAATATTCTGATTGGCTACACCAGCAATTCCCCATCGGTTCCCAAAGCCCCAGCGCATCCCTCCAGATGTCCCACTGTCCAGGGCGGCTTGTCGCCTTGAAATGGGCAAAACCCACGGCCCGGCTTGTCAGTCTAACTGCGGGAAAGTCTCTTCGACGATGCAAGCGGAATCGTGAATATCGCGCGGGAAAAAGAGACAAAGAGGCTTGCAAATAGGCTGGAATGCGAGGGAGAGTCGTTCGGGCCCATGATGAATTCACTTCCGGTGAGGAGTGCTTCTGACGTGACGGCAAACCTAACCCACCCCAAGGCATGGAAGTGTCGCTGCTTGGGTCAGCAAAAGGCAAGGAGGAATCGCCGCGCCGAGCGTTCGGAATCCCAGCATCTACAATTGTGGATCCTGGCGTCTATCTCAAGCAAAAGCCTGGCAGACAGCCGCAATGTTCTACGAATCCATCCAACACATTTAAGGATCGAAAGTCCATGACTGCTTGCGTTGGGCACCGGTGCACTCTACGCTTTAAACGCTTGGCCTCAACCAGCGGGGAGACAGATATAGATGGCTAACCCACCTCAGCCCATCATTTGGCCGGGGCGACCGTATCCCCTGGGCGCTACCTGGGACGGAGAGGGCATAAACTTCGCGCTCTATTCCGAACGCGCCGAGAAGGTGGAGCTTTGTCTGTTCGACACTTTAGGGAGACGTGAGACCTTTCGCATTTCCCTTCCCGAACAGACCGACATGGTCTGGCATGGCTATCTACCGGAGGTACGTCCCGGCCAACTTTACGGATACCGCGCCTATGGTCCCTATGCGCCGGAACAGGGCCTTCGGTTTAATCCATACAAACTCCTCTTAGACCCTTACGCCAAGCAGATTCAGGGATCGATCCACTGGAACGATTCACACTTTGGATATCGGATCGGAAATAAACAGGAAGATCTATCTTTCGACCGGCGTGACAACGCTGCCAGCATGCCGAAGAATCGGGTCATCGACTCCGCGTTTACCTGGGGCAGCGACGCGCGTCCGAATATTCCGTGGCATAAAACCTTGATTTACGAAATGCACGTGAAAGGCTTCACCATGTGCCACCCGGATGTTCCCGCCCATTTGCGCGGCACCTACGCGGGCTTGGCGACAGCGCCCGTTATCGAATATCTAACTCGGCTGGGCGTTACCTCGATCGAACTGATGCCGGTGCACAGCTTCGTGGACGACCGCCAACTCGTCGAGCGCGGTCTCCGCAACTATTGGGGTTATAACTCGATCGGCTTCTTTGCGCCTGAGCCTCGTTATCTGGCAACGAATTCGGTTCGCGAATTCAAGACCACGGTTAAAACCCTGCACTCGGCAGGATTGGAAGTAATTCTGGACGTTGTCTACAACCACACGGCGGAGGGTAATCACATGGGCCCTACGCTGTCGCTGAAAGGCATCGACAATAGCACTTATTACAGGCTCCTAGCCGACAACCCGCGCTATTACATGGACTACACGGGCACGGGAAACACGCTGAACCTGCAGCATCCGCGCGTTCTGCAACTGATTATGGACAGCTTGCGGTACTGGGTTCTGGAGATGCACGTGGACGGCTTCCGCTTCGACCTGGCCGCAACTCTTGCCCGCGAATTGCATGAAGTGAATCGCCTGGGCGCATTCCTCGACATCATCCATCAGGATCCGGTGCTCTCCCAGGTGAAACTAATTGCCGAACCCTGGGATCTGGGAGAAGGCGGCTACCAGGTTGGAAACTTTCCCGTGGGTTGGGCGGAATGGAATGATCGCTACCGCGATACGGTGCGATCCTTTTGGAGAGGCGACGGGGGAGTGCTGGGGGACCTGGCTTACCGCATTACGGGTTCGAGTGATCTCTATGCGCATAGCGGTCGACGTCCTTATGCGAGCATAAATTTTGTCACCGCTCATGACGGCTTCACCCTGCAAGATCTGGTCCGTTACAACGAGAAACACAACGAAGCCAACGGCGAAAATAATCGCGACGGCAACAACGATAACCGCAGCTGGAACTGCGGAGTCGAAGGCCCCACGGACGACCCTGGCATAAAGGCTTTGCGCGCCAAACAAAAACGCAACCTGCTGGCCACGTTGCTGCTTTCTCAAGGCGTGCCCATGATGTACGCGGGAGATGCGATCGGTCACACCCAGATGGGGAACAACAACGCCTATTGCCAGGATAATGAGACGAGTTGGCTGAAATGGGATCTGCAGCCTCAGGATCGTGAACTTCTCGCGTTTACGCAACGCGTGATCGATCTCCGCAAGACACATCCCGTGTTTCGTCGGCGCCGTTTCTTCCAGGGACGGCCGATTAAAGGCGCAGACGTAAAGGATGTTTTATGGCTGAACCCAAGCGGCAACGAGATGACCGAAGAGGAGTGGCGAAATTCTTCCGTCCATAGCCTGGGAATGTTTTTGTCAGGTCAGGGGCTTGACGAAATCGATGAACGCGGCCGGAAAGTGAGCGACACGGACTTTCTGGTACTTTTGAACGCGCACCATGAGGATGTAGCGTTCACGTTACCGGCGTTCCGGCCCGCATCGCGCTGGATAGCATGGATGGACACATCCCGCGAGAGCGGCTTGCGTCCCGCCGATACTCACGATTCGGGTGCACAGTATCCTTTGCAGGCTCGCTCCATGGTGGTTTTGATGGAGCGCCGTGAACATGGTACGAAGGAAGAGGAATGAAGCGCCGTCATAGCATGCCCTTTGGCGCCGAATATCGTGAGGATGGAACAGTACGTTTTCGTTTGTGGGCTCCGGCCGCGCAAGGGGTTGAGCTCTGCCTCGAAAAGGCAGGGGGAACTGAGCGTTGGCCTCTTCGGCGGAGCGACCAGGGTTGGTTTGAAGTTATAACCGATGCGGCGAAACCTGGAACTCTTTATCGCTACCGAATCGACGGCACCCAGGAAGTTCCGGACCCGGCCTCCCGCTTTCAACCGCAAGACGTGCACGGTCCCAGCGAAGTGATCGATCCGCATGCTTTCAATTGGCAGGATGATGCCTGGTTTGGCCTCCCGTGGGAAGAAACCGTCATTTATGAACTTCACGTGGGTGCCTTTACAAAGGCTGGAACTTTTTCTTCGGCTTCCGAGCGCTTAGACTACCTGGCAGATCTCGGAGTCACAGCTCTCGAATTGATGCCGGTTGCTGATTTTCCGGGCAGTAGAAATTGGGGGTATGATGGGGCTTTTCAGTTCGCGCCCGATAGCGTCTACGGTTGCCCGGAAGATCTCAAGCACCTAGTTCAGGCAGCCCACGCACGCGGGATGATGGTTTTGCTGGATGTCGTCTACAACCACTTTGGTCCGGAAGGAAATTATCTCGGAATTTACGCTCCACAGTTTTTTACCGGTCGCCACCATACACCGTGGGGCAAGGCCATCAACTTCGACGGAGCTGAAAGTCGAGTGGTGCGGGATTTCTTCATCAACAATGCCTTGTATTGGTTGGACGAGTACCACTTCGACGGTCTGCGTCTGGACGCAGTCCACGCGATCATCGACGACTCCACTCCCGACATTCTCACGGAATTGGCTGATCGGGTACGTAGCGCTCTCGAACCAGGACGACGCGTCCATCTCATTCTTGAAAACGATCGCAACCAGTCGAGTTATCTTCGACGGACGAATCAGTGCCGGCCTCGGAGCTACAATGCGCAATGGAATGACGATCATCACCATGCCTTGCACGTGGCGATCACGGGCGAAAAAGATGGTTACTATTTTGATTATTCCGATCGTCCCCTGGATCAATTGGGACGGTGCCTGGCTGAGGGATTCGCATATCAGGGCGAGTTGTCGATCTATCGAAACGGTGAAAAGCGGGGTGAGCCAAGCAATGGGCTGCCTCCAACGGCGTTCGTCTCGTTTCTACAAAATCACGATCAAATCGGAAATCGCGCGTTTGGGGAGAGGATTCTAACGGTTGCTGATCCTCGCGCCGTGCGTGCGGCGACGGCGATTCTGCTGCTCGCGCCTTCGCCACCGTTGCTCTTTATGGGCGAGGAGTTTGGAGCGCAGACGCCCTTTCTGTTTTTTTGCAATTTCGAGAAGGGCCTGGCCGCAGCGGTTACGGCAGGTCGACGCAATGAGTTCGCCCGTTTCGCCAGGTTCAGCGATCCGATCTCTCGACAAGGGATCCCCGACCCGAATGATGCCAAAACCTTTGAACTCTCGCGCCTTGACTGGGATACTGTTTGGCAAGCTCCTCAGCAAGAGTGGCTGCAGTTTTATCGAAAACTGCTGAAGCTGCGACGGCAGCACATTATTCCGCATCTGTTAGGAAGTTGCGAGATTCATGCAAAATATGAAGTGCAAAGCCATAGCGCTCTGAGCGTTGAGTGGGAGTTTGCCGACCGGGCGAGACTGACTCTGCGGGCAAATCTGGGAGCGAATTCTCTCTCCGGGGTTTCCATGCCGGATTCCAGGTTGATCTATGGCGACAAAGACGTGAGTGAAATTGAGCGAGGAAATCTGCCGGCTTGGTCTGTAGTCTGGTTCCTGAAGTCATGAATCCACGCTCCAACATCCCGCGCGCGACTTATCGTCTGCAATTGAATCGCAATTTTACTTTCGGCCAAGTGACGGCAATCGTTCCTTACCTTGCCGCGCTCGGTATCAGTCATTGCTATATTTCTCCCTGCCTGAAAGCCCGTCCGGGCAGCATGCACGGGTATGACATCGTGGATCACAATTCATTGAACCCGGAGATTGGCAGCCCGCAGGAATTCGATCGCTTCGTCTCGACGCTTCATGAACACGATATGGGCGTGATTCTGGACATCGTACCGAACCATATGGCAGTGATGGTCAGCGACAATGAATGGTGGTTGGATGTGCTGGAGAACGGCCAGGCATCCTCCTACTCTTGCTTTTTCGACATTGACTGGCGTCCGCTAAAAGAGGAGTTGCATGGAAAAGTTTTAGTACCCGTCCTGCACGACCACTATGGTGCGGTGCTGGAGAGCGGCGAACTGAAGCTTGTTTTCCGTGAAGAGAGCGGCGAGTTTTATATTTCCTATCGGGACCATCGCTTTCCCGTCGGTCCGAGAGGGTATCCGCGTATTTTGCAGCAATGCACGGCAAAGCTATCAGCAAAATTGGGCGAACAGAACCCGGACCTGCTTGAGTTTCAAAGCCTGATTACGGCCTTCAGCCACTTGCCCGGTCGAGACGAAGTGAGAAGCGACCGCCTGGCTGAGCGCAATCGAGATAAGCAAATCCATAAGCGTCGGTTGGCTGCGTTGTGCGCGCGGGCACCGGAGATTACGAGTTGTATCAAAGAAGCGGTTGACACGATGAATGGCACTCCCGCCGATCCTACGAGTTTTGAAGCGCTTCACGAACTCATCAAGGCGCAAACTTTTCGCCTGGCAAATTGGCGGGTCGCTTCCGACGACATCAACTACCGGCGATTTTTCGATACCAACGATCTAGCGGCTCTTTGCATGGAAAACGAAGCCGTATTCGAGGCCACTCATCGTCTGATTCTCCGCTTTATGGCTGAGGGCAAAGTAGACGGTCTGCGTATAGACCATCCCGACGGCTTGTATGACCCAGCTCAATATTTTGAGCGTTTGAAGCGCCGGATCGCTGCCGCTACAAACACCGCAGAAAACCACGACCCTCGTTACGTGGTGATTGAGAAAATCCTCACGGGCGCGGAACGTCTGCCCACGGAATGGCCGATCTCTGGCACAACCGGCTATGACTTTGCGAACCTGGTGAATGGTCTGTTTGTCGACCCCACTGCGGCCGCACGCTTCGAGGATATTTACCGTGAGTTCACGGGCAATGAAAGCAACTTTGACGACCTCGCCTACCGTTGCCGGAAGCTCATCATTCGCGTTGCTCTGATCAGTGAATTGAACGTGCTCGCCAATCAACTCAGTAGGATTGCCCTCGCCAAGCGGCGCACGTGCGACTTCACACTGAACAGCTTGCGCGATGCACTGATGGAGGTTGTGGCAAACTTTCCCGTCTATCGGACGTACATCACTCCATCCCGAGTTTCTGAGCACGATGCGCATTACATTGACCGTGCTATCTCGTCGGCCAAGCGAAGAAGCCCTGCCGCGGATACTAGTGTGTTCGATTTCATCAAAGAAGTGCTTCTGACGCGTATCGCGGAAGGACAAGATTCGGCTTACAAAACAGCAGTAACCGCATTCGCCATGAAATTTCAGCAGTTCACCAGTCCTGTGATGGCGAAAGGCCTGGAGGACACAGCCTTCTATCGATATAACCGCTTGATTTCGCTGAATGACGTGGGCGCCGATTTGCATCGTTTTGGAATCACGGCGGAGAGATTCCATCGCGCCAACCAGCAGCAGCTCCGCGATTGGCCGGACACAATGTTGGCTACCAGCACCCACGACTCGAAGCGCTCGGAAGACGTGCGCGCCCGCATCAATGTGCTTTCGGAGATGCCAGAGCTATGGGCGCGCCGCGTCAGCGCGTGGAGAGATCTCAACCGCAGCCACAAGAGCGTTATTCATGAAACGGATGCTCCTTCGCCGAACGATGAATATCTGCTTTACCAAACACTAATTGGAGCATGGCCAGCTGAACCTGTGAATCGGGAAGATGATCGGGAGACTTTCCGTAAGCGCATCGAAGACTACCTATTAAAAGCCCTCCGTGAGGCCAAGCAAAATACCAGCTGGATCAATCGAAATACGGAATACGAAATTGCCGTTTCTTCGTTCGTGGCGGCCTTGCTGAACCCCGAAGTCGAAAATCGTTTCCTTGATGACTTTTTGCCTTTCCAGCGGCGAGTGGCCCGCCTTGGCATGTGGAATAGCCTTTCACAGGTTTTGCTAAAGCTGACCAGTCCAGGCGTTCCTGACATTTATCAGGGCAATGATTTATGGGATTTCAGCCTGGTGGACCCCGACAGTCGCCGGCCGGTCGACTACGTGCACCGCCAGCAAGCGTTTGAGGAGATAAGGAACTCCGGGGATCACGCAGCTATCCAGCAAATGCTGGCCACGCCTCAGGACGGCCGCCTCAAGTTGTACGTGATCTGGAAAACCTTGTGCCTACGTAAGCAGCATCCGGAACTTCTTCGGCGAGGTGAATATCTGCCGGTGGCCGTTGATGGATGTAAAGCCAATCACATCGTCGCTTTCATTCGCAGCTTTGAAGATACGGAAGCTTTGGTAATCGTCCCGCGACTGGTATCTGGCTTGCTTGGCGAAGTGGACGGTCCCCCGATCGGATCCAAAATTTGGAAGGATACACACCTTCTGCTGCCAGCTTGCAGTTGTTCCAAAGTCTATCGAAATGTCTTATCCGGCGAGCGCCCCCCACTGCAGAGAATCGGAGAGCATTTGCGAATGGACATCTCGACTTCTTTTACTCACTTACCCTTGGCCCTCTTTTTTTCGGCGCAGGATTCAGCTTAATTGACTTCGCTACGGGAAGTTACCGAAAGGATATTCCGTATGGACTGCGGGGTTTGACTGCGTCAGATTCCGATCCGCCTGATTCCCATTGCAGAGTCTCGCTCTGCATGCTGAGGCGCATATGTCGGCCGCACAGCCTTCCCCCTCGAAAGTTGAAAACAGGCGTGAACGGTATACCGCCGCCTTGTTCGAATCGGATGGAGACCGGGTGCCGAAGCGCATCGCCGATGCCGAACAGACGATTGTAGTCAGAGCGAGGGAACTCTTTTTGACCGGCAGCGATACGATTGAAGAGGATCAAGCTTTGGGCGATGCCCTCGATTGCCCTGCGTGCTCTGCAAAATTGTCTGCAACTGCAAGCAGCAACTGCCTAGTCAAAAACAGCTCCCACTCCTAGCTCTTTCGACTCTTTGTCGCGGATATTCGTTGGGAAGGGGTGTCCCCGGCTGAGAATGGGTGCGCCGCAGGGATACAGTTCTTAAGGTCAGGGTGTCCTTCAAGGGCCGGAACTGCATCATAGATCAGCCGTCACTTGCGATCCAATTTGGCTGGCTCCTTATTCTTTCCGTACCGCTGGCGTGTATCGCCTGGACGGTCACTCATGAAGAGATCTTTCGCGAGCCCCGCGGCGTAAAGCTGCCTGAATAGGGACAGGGGTGGGAGTTGAGTCGATTTCAAGATGCTATGGTCGACTAGACTCTTAACCGGGCGGCGTGAATGATCTCGTTCGCGGCTCGTCGCCCGCTGGCGATCGCTCCCTGCACGGTACCGTTGTGGCCGCCAACATCGGTGGCTTCGCCAGCAAAGAACAATGTATCGTGTATCGGCGTTGCCAGGGCTTCTTGCGCACCGCTCTGTGCGGCCTTTCCGTAGCTATACGCGCCGCGAGAGAAGGGATCGTTTTGCCAGTCGTGGAAGTAAGCATGCTCAAGCAGACTTTCGAGTTCCTGGGTGCTGAATCCCAGAAGGCGATGAAGCGTGTCGATACTTTTCTCCACGACGAAGGATTCGCTTTTGCCGGATAGCCGCTCGGCGCAGTGAAAAGGCGCCCACCCGATCAAAATCGGCGATTTTTCTGGCATCGTTGTCCACCACGTGGGAAACCAGTCGTCATGGGAGAAGAGAAAACTCATCTCGCCCATTGTTTTTGAACCCTTGTCAGTAAACTTCGGAAGACCTTCCCAGAATCGTTGGCGGAATCGCAAAGTGACGCGAATGACCTTCCCCATGATCACATTGCGAATGGAATCTTGTTTCCGCCGCGGAAGTTCTGGTCTGACCTGGATCGCACCCTTCTCCTCAGGAGAAGCCTGCAATACGCCGAGCGGCACGGTGATTAGGACGCACCCAGAAGCCAACTGCGCCATGCCAGTCCGACATCGAGCGCTTATGTCCACACGGCCCGGACGCCAGTGAACGGCATCCACAATAGTATTTTTCTGAACCGGAATGCCTCGCTCCTCCAACTGTTGCTGAAAAATCCCGATCAGGTCCGCATATCCATGTTGAGCGCGAAAGGAGCGGCCCCCTTCGATCTCTTCTTCTGCGCGCATTCCCTTCACCAGCCAATGCACACCTACCAATGCAGGATCAGCCGCGTTGAATCCAATGATGTAGCTTCTTGCCCACTCCCGAGCTCGCTGCGCCCGGCGATTGATGTTCGACTTTGAATCGTAGTTTCTCAGAAAATCCAGAAAAGACTCGTCCGGCTTCTGGTCGTCCATTTTCTGAAGAATCTCATCCACCTCCGAAAAGAAGTCGCAGGATTTCAGCTGACCTTCATCGACACACCAGTTATGGCCAGCCACCTCTCGAATTGTGAGTTTGCAGTGATCGAGGAGGTCCAATATTTCGTGAGGCTTCCCATGAATGAATTCCGCGCCCAGCTCGATGGGAAACTGGGAGAGAGGATCCCGCAGCGTAAATATTCGGCCTCCGATGCGGTCACGGGCCTCGAGGATCGTGACCCTGAGACCCGCCTTTTGCAGTTCCACCGCGGCGGAGACTCCAGCTGCGCCGGCTCCAATTACAATCACATCTTGTTTTTTAGAGTCGACCTCTTCCACAAGAATTCTCTTTCCGCACGTTCATCGACTACTTCGGATGCGCGCCGAGTGTCATTGTGCCGGCTGCACAGACTTCAGGTACGCGACTACTGCCTGAGCATCCTGCGGCGTCATGCGGAATTGAGGCATCGGTTGGCGCAAGGACCTACCCGTTTTCCAGATTCCTGTCGTCAACAGCCTCACCATCTCCTCGTCGGTTCCGGGTAACACCCCAGCAATCCGGGGGGCCTGCAGCGGCCAATTTTCCATCGGTTCTGCCGATTTTAGCCATACCGGCGCCCCCTGAAGCCAATGGCTGCGGTCAGCGTTGCCCATGTTGTCGTGCGGCGTGTGACATTGCCCGCATCTTGATAGATCTTCCACGATGTACTTGCCGCGAGCCTCGCTGCCTTCACCCGCCTGGCGCTCGGTTGATCGCCCCTTCTGGGCGATGGCCAGATTGGTAGTACCAGCAACAAGAAGTACCAGTGCACAGCAGCAGCTGACAGCTCTCAATTTCGGGAAACACCGCATTTCTATTAGTTGATTCGTTTCCATAGGGGGTTGGCCTTGCATGCTACGATATGCGACGGCTTCGGCAAGACCGTCTCTAATCACTATAACGGCCCCAAGAAACCTTGCCAACGCTTTCGGCATCTTTTGTGTCTTGTGTATCTTGCGTGAGGGCCGTTGCGTCCAGAGGGCAGGGCTGTCATACTCCTAGGCACCTTTTTGGGGCGCCGTCCCTCCGGCAACTGGTGACGCTTAGGAGACGGCTGCAAGCGCATGACGAAACAGCAAAACTTTTGGTCCGGATGGCAGGAACGGATCTCAGCGCTCCGTAATGTGCCCGCCGTACTCAAGATCGTTTGGGACTCCGGTCCCGGAGTCGTTCTTTTCGGACTGATTGCGCGGGTGTTTTCGTCGCTCCTGCCAGTTGGACTTCTGTGGATTACCAAGCTCATTATTGATGGCATCAATAATGCCGTCCACGCTCACCAACCGGTGAAGCCCGGCTTTTGGTGGTTGGTCGTGGCAGAGTTCTCTCTGGCTGTTCTGAACAGCATCCTACTTCGGACGATCGACTACTCGGACTCGCTGCTAGGCGATAAGTACACCCGGCACGTCAGCATTCGAGTCATGAACCATGCAGCGGGGCTGGACCTGATCGCCTACGAAGATCCAGTCTTCTACGACCGTCTGGAGCGGGCCAGAGTGCAGGCAACCGACCGACTGGTGATGATCCAGCAGATTGGACGGTTAGTGCAGCAAGCGATCACCACGATCACGCTCTCCATTTCGATCATGTTGTTCTCTCCGTGGCTTATGCTGCTGCTGATTGCCGGCGTCGTTCCCGCGTTCCTGGGAGAAAGCCATTTCGCATTCCTCGGGTACGCCAAGAATTTCCGGCAGACACCCATGCGGCGCCAGTTGGACTACCTGCGGATTCTCGGAGGAAGCAAGGAAGCCGCGAAAGAGCTGAAGCTTTTTGGACTAAAGGATTTCCTCCGGGAACGATTTACTCGGTTATCGGACGAGATTTATGAAGAGAACATCGGCCTGTCCCGGCGCAAGCTGATTGCGGGTGCATTGTTATCGACAATCGGCACCATGGGCTATTATTCGGCCTATGTATTCGTGATATGGCGGACCGTCGCCGGCGCCCTGACTATCGGCACGTTGACCTTTCTGGCGGGAGCCATTCAGCAAGCCAGCAGTAACATTGAACAAATTTTTTCCACCTTCGCCGGCATCGGCGACCAGGCATTGTTCCTCACAGATCTTCTGGCGTTTTTTGAAATGAAGCCGACGATACAATCGCAGGTGAGTGCGTTGCCGGCACCCCGGCCGATTATGCGAGGAGTCGAATTCCGGAACGTTTCCTTCTCTTATCCGGGGAACTCGCGCCGCGTCCTGGACCGCATCAATTTTCAGTTACATACCAACGAGCGGTTGGCGCTGATTGGCGAAAACGGGCAGGGCAAAACCACTATCGTAAAATTGATTACGCGGTTATACGATCCCACGGAGGGTCAAATCCTGCTGGATGGGATCGACCTTCGCGAATATGATCTGGAGGACCTCCATCGAGAAATTGGCGTCATTTTTCAAGACTTCATGCGCTATGAAATGACGGCCCGAGAGAATATTGCGATTGGGCGGATCGACGAAATCCATAACCTTGATCTTATTAAAAGCGCGGCACAAAAAAGCATGGCGGACGAGACGATCGCAAGACTTCCTCAGGGTTTCGATCAAATGCTGGGTCGACGATTCGAGCAAGGCGTCGATCTTTCCGGGGGCGAATGGCAGAAAGTAGCGCTGGCGCGGGCCTATCTGCGCGATGCGCAACTCCTGATTCTGGATGAGCCCACCGCCTCACTCGATGCGCGCAGCGAATTTGAAGTATTTCACCGCTTTTCCGAACTTACCGCCGGCAAGATGGCGCTGTTTATTTCGCACCGATTTTCAACCGTGCGTTCGGCGGATCGCATCCTGGTTTTGGAAAACGGCAAGATTGCCGAGGAAGGTACTCACGACCAACTCTCGAGCTTGGGTGGTCGTTACGCGGAGATGTTCGAGATGCAAGCCTCGAGCTATCGCTAGGAACGTAGAGAATGACACCACAGAGCGGTAACCTGGAACTCGTTAGTATAGGGCCGAAAGACGTGCGTACACTTCCGACTATGGGACCCGTTGCCGACACTTCATCCTCGAGTGCTGCCGCGCTTGCCCGATCTCTGGCATGGATGCCGGGGCAGCAGGAGTCGCGCAATTTTCGCGATCGTTGTGAAGCTCTCACCCGTGCGTTTCAACCGCTCTTGCTGTCGCTGCAATCTCGTGCCCCCAAAACGGCTTCGGATGATTTTCGACGTCTGAAGGAAAACATTTTTCTGATCGGGGGAGAACTACAAGAGACCTGTGCCACGTTCCAGGCCCCTCACAAACTCCCTCAGGTTCGCACTCCAGACGGCACGATCCTTCCAAGAATCGCGGCATTGGCGGCGGATTATTTCGCCGCAGCAGCTTACCAGTTCAGTGAGGCGAACTTCACCTCTTATGTTCAAGCTTTCCAAGGGGTCACAGTTCTCAAGCTAGCGGAGCTGTGGATGCTCGTCCCTGTCATGAAACTTGTGCTGCTGGAGCACATCGCCGAGCGCGGCCGTCGTCTGCTTCAGGATCCCTCGTCATCTGAGGGCGTTCAGGATCTCATCCGCAGCTTGCAGGATATTAAACAGACGTCCTGGAAAGTGATCATTGAGCCGCTGATCCGGTTTGATCAGATCTTGCGGCAAGACCCGGCGGGAGCCTATCCCGGCATGGACTATGAAACTCGCGAGCTCTACCGCAAGCAGCTGATCAAGATCGCGGACCGGTGCGATTGTTCTGAGATCAAGGTAGCTAGCGAAGTGCTGGCGCTAGCCCGCCAGGCACAACTCAACGGCAACCGGGATCCGCGTGTCACTTTACGCGAATCGCATGTGGGATCGTATTTACTTGCCGAAGGAAATTCGCTTCTCCGGAAGAAGGTGGGCTACCATGCTCCGATCGCTCAGCGTTTGCGCGTTTTTCTGCTCGAGCACCCGGATGAGTTTTATCTGCCGGGGATCGCGGCCCTCACTTTCGCCATCGTGTGGGGCATTGTCGAACTGCTGACCCCTCCCAGTACGTCTTTGTGGTTGGTTTTGCTTGCGATACTCGCGGTGCTATTGCCGAGTTCACAGAGTGCCGTCCAGATCATGAACTATCTGGCAACCCTGTTGCTGCCGGCGCAAACCTTGCCCAAGCTGGATTTCTCGGAAGGCGTTCCGACCGACTGCATGACCATGGTCGCAATTCCGACTGTGTTCATGAATGAAAAACAGGTTCGTAAGCTCGCCGACGACCTGGAAGTTCGCTACCTGGGCAACCAGGATCCGAACATCCATTATGCTTTGCTCTCGGACTTGCCCGATTCTCCCGCGGAACCGCGAGAAGACAGCCCCCTGGTGGACTTGGCTTCCGAGCTGATCCGCGGGTTGAACGAAAAATATGCCGCAGAGCGGATGGGTTCTTTCTTTTTGTTCCATCGTCACCGCGTTTACAACCCGCGCGAAAGACTGTGGATGGGATGGGAACGCAAACGCGGAAAGTTGATGGATCTGAACAATCTGCTGCGCGGGAAATTCGACAGTTTTCCGGTTAAGGTTGGCAATCTTTCCGTACTCTCGGGTGTTCGCTTCGTCATTACGCTCGACTCCGATACAGAATTGCCGCGAGGATCGGCGAGCCGCATGGCGGGAACTTTAGCGCATCCTCTGAACCAGGCCATCATCGACCCGGAAAAGGGCATCGTGGTTGCGGGTTATGGCATTCTGCAGCCCCGGGTCGGCGTCAGCGTCCAGAGTTCGGCACGGTCCCGGCTGGCCAGTATTTATTCAGGACAAACTGGCTTTGACATCTATACTCACGCCACCTCGGATGTGTATCAGGATCTCTATGGCGAAGGGATCTTCGTCGGAAAAGGGGTCTATGAAGTCGAAACTCTACACCGCGTTCTCGATCGCCGGTTCCCGCGAAATGCGTTGCTGAGTCATGACCTTGTCGAAGGAGCTTATGCGCGGGCGGGATTGGTGAGCGACATCGAAGTGATTGAGGATTACCCTTCCCACTACAGCGCCCATAATCGACGAAAACACCGCTGGATGAGGGGCGATTGGCAGATTGCCGGATGGCTGCTTCCCCTGGTTCCTGAAGAGTCTGGTCATCTCGTACCCAATCCGCTTTCCATGGTTTCCAGGTGGAAGATCCTCGATAACCTGCGGCGAAGTCTGGTCGAGCCTGCGATCTTCGCCCTGTTCTTGCTGGGATGGTTGTGCCTGCCCGGGCAGGCGGTATCGTGGACGGTTGCTACCCTCACGATTCTTTTCCTGCCAGCACTGTTCCAGCTAGGCTTTGATCTGGTACACGCCGCGACGTCGGGCAGCCGATCGATCGTTCGAGACGCCTTCGATTCCCTCCTGAATGCCAGCATTGCGAACTGGTTGACGGTTACATTCCTGGCGCATCAGGCTCTCCTGTCCATGGATGCGGTGGTGCGAACGATGGTGCGCCGCCTGATCACGCGGCAGAGACTCTTGCAATGGGAGACTGCGGCCGAAGCAGAGCTTGCTGGAGATAAGCGCAGCACACTGGATATTTACCTGAACTGGTCTCCGGCCCTAGCACTGGCTCTAGCTTTACTGGTGTGGGTCGTACGTCCGAGCGCTCTATTCGCCGCGCTCCCGATCGTTCTGTTGTGGGCTTGCAGCCAACCGATTTCATGGTGGCTGAACCGTCCGCCCGGCGCTCCCCGCAAAGAAGCCTCGGAACGCGATCGATGGCTGCTGCGCGTCTCCGCGCTGCGCACCTGGCGGTATTTCTCTGAGTTCAGCACGGAAGAACACCATTGGCTGATTCCCGACAATGTACAAGAAGAGAACATCAGGGTTGCACCTCGAGTATCTCCTACGAACCTGGGATTGCTCCTCAATGCGCGCCAGGTGGCGTGCAGATTCGGCTATCTCACGGTGCCGGAGTTTTCGCAACAGACTCTCGGAACTCTGGCGACGGTCTCACAATTACCGCGAGAGCGTGGGCACCTTCTCAACTGGTATGACACTCGATCGTTGAGTCCGCTCTCCCCGGCTGTCGTTTCAAGCGTCGATAGCGGCAATTTGCTGGCTTCACTCTGGACTCTGCAGCAGGGCTGTCTCGACCTTCTTGAACAACCACTTTTATCGGGTGGATTGGCTGACGGTCTTCTCGATCATCTCCTTCTGCTGTCCAGCCTCAAGGCAATCCCGCGGAGAAAGAGTTCGCAGATCGGAAAAGCTCTTCGGAAAGAGGATTGGCTGCAATATGTCCTCGATGTCCCCGACGCGGTGCTCCGGGATATTCACCATTCCTCCACCACGTCGCCAAGCAGCGACACCGTTTGGTTTCAAGAACAGGCGGAAGAACGCATCCGGCAGGTGTGCCGGATTGTGCAACTTTACGCTCCCTGGCTTCTTCCGGAATATGCGTCTGTGATGAATGATCTCGCCATCCATGCGCAAGAACGCCAGATCGTAACTCCCGCGCTCGCGAAGATGCCGAAATTTATCGACAGCCTTGCCACTCATCTCCGGTTGGTATTGGACTCAACTGAACTCGGGGAGCAGGAAAGCTTGTTTCGAGAACTGCTAGACCAGTTGCCCGAGGCGCGCTCGCGCGTCTTACGCCTTACCGAAGATCTGAAAAAAATCTCCGCCCAGTGTGGCACCCTGGCGGACGAAATGGATTTTGCGTTTCTTCTGAACCGGAACCGAGGACTATTTTCGGTGGCCTTCGAGGTCGATAAGCAGCAGAACCACCCTGCCTGTTACGACCTTCTGGCGAGTGAAGCGCGCATCGCGTATTTTATTGCCATCGCCAAGGATGACATCCCGCAGGATTGCTGGTTTCAGCTTAGCCGACCTCCCCTGTATGAGGAAGGAATCGCCGGTCTGCTTTCGTGGACGGGCACGATGTTCGAATACTTGATGCCGACGTTGTGGATGCGCCTCTACCCAAACACTCTACTGGAGCGCGCCGCGGAGGCAGCGGTGCAGGCACAACGGGCTTATGCGGCCGACAAAGGCGTGCCCTGGGGCATCTCCGAATCTTCGTCCAGCAAAAGGGATGACGCTGGGAACTACGATTACTTCGCATTCGGAGTGCCTCAGCTGGCCATATTTAAACCCGATCACGACGGGCCGGTGATCTCACCCTATTCAACATTCCTGGCGCTGGATATTGATTCCACGGCCGCGTTGCGCAATTTGCGCTATATGCAACGCAAGGGCTGGTTGGGAAGCTATGGCTTTTATGAATCGTTGGATTTCAGTCCTGGCCGCCGTTCGCCTCGGGGCTTTGAAGTGGTGCGCTGCTGGATGGCCCACCATCAGGGCATGAGCCTGCTCTCCATTGCAAATTTCCTGGACGATCAAGTTGTGCAACGCTGGTTTCACAGTCATCCGCGAGTGCAGGCCACGGAACTGCTGCTGCAGGAAAAGCCGGCTGCGCACGTGGGTTCGCAAAGGTCCCGCGCCAAAGTGGCATGAACTTAATTCGCCGTCGATCGCGAAAGTCAGCACCGTTATCCTCAGTCGTATACCCTATGCGGCACTGGCACATACTCTCTCTCGCGGTTTTCTTGACGTTTATTTCCAACGTTTCT